>JAUVBC010000186.1 GCA_030591405.1 Candidatus Zixiibacteriota bacterium | reverse complement strand
TAGTATGGATCGGAGAACCCGTCCGAGATATCAATATTTAGGAATTTGATTTTAATTTTGCGAATAGGATAAGACAACTTTTTTAAATAGTACAATATTTGCCTAAAATTAGGTGATTTCGCCCAGACTGATTTTCTTTTTTTCTTTTTAACTATCTTATCTTTAATTGCATCTTTTTGCTTTTCGGATGTCAAAATATCCAGCAAATCAAACCTCTTGATAGTTATTCCGGCAATAGAAATTCGACCGGTTTTGTCGTTAAACAATAAACGAAATCGAAACAAAGTGTATGACAAGTCAATAAATTTTATCTTATCATTAAATTTCAGCCGCAGTTTTATCGATGATAAGCCAAAATAAACAACGGCCGAAATTATAAATATGAATATTATTGTAATCATAGTGTCTATCTTAAACTTATCGACAATTATACAAATTCTGTAAACAAAAGATTATTTTATAAACGGGCAAAGTTTGTTTAAAAAACATTTTTCGCATCCCGGGTTGCGGGCCTTACAAACAGCACGGCCGTGATCTATTAATAAATGCGAAAATATTACCCAGTCTTTTTTTGGAATAATATTCATCAAATCTTTTTCAATCTTTTCGGGAGTCTTTTCGGTCGTAAGTCCAAGTCTTTTGGAAATCCGGGATACATGGGTATCAACCGTAACACCTTCGGCCTTTCCGAAACCGGTCCCCAGAATTACGGTCGCTGTCTTTCTGCCGACACCGGCAAGTTTTATCAGTTCCTGCATATTGTCGGGGACCTTGCCTTTGTGTCTCTCAACTATAACCTGCGCTGAGTTTTTAATTGATTTGGCTTTATTGCGATAAAATCCGGTCGAATGGATATCTTTTTCAAGCTCTTCTTTGGGCGCCTCGGCATAATCAAGCGGCTTTTTATATTTTTTGAATAAGTCTTTGGTAACAATATTAACTCGTTCATCGGTGCACTGGGCCGATAAGATTGTCGCCACCATCAGTTGATGAGTCGTTTTGAAATTGAGCGAACAGGCGGAGTCGGGATACTCCTTTTTGAGCAATTTTATGATCTTGCTTGTTTGCTTTATTAGATTAATTTCCGGCATTTTAATTATATGCTCAATATAACGACCCGGTCGATATCATTGAGGTCCTTGAGCATCGTTATTGATCGATACCTTTTATCTTTCCCTGTTAATTCATAAACCAAATCAGCCTGATTATAACCGATTTCAAACATCAAACGACCATTTTCTTTCATATAACCTGGTGCTTCGGAAACTAACAACTCTATCATATCCATCCCTTTAATTCCTGAGACAAGCGAGATTTTCGGATCGGCTAAAACTTCCGGCTCCAGTTCTTTGTAATCCTCTTCTGAGATATACGGTGGATTTGATAAGATCAAATCGAATTTTTTCTTAGATGGTACATTTTTAAACCTGTCTGAAAGTACAAAATCAATTCGGTCGATTACATTATGATTATTGGCGTTTTCTTTGGTCACTTCGATAGCTTTATCAGATATATCAATTGATGTCAATTTTGCATCGGGCAGTTCAGATGCTATCGTAACTGAGATAACACCGGAGCCGACACCGATATCGAGAATATCAGGGTAATTGATATTCTCATTTTTTATATAATTAATAGCCAACTCACAAAGTAACTCTGTTTCCGGAGTTGGGGCCATCACATCCGGAGTAACAACAAATCGTCGTCCATAAAAGTATGCCTCGCCCAGTATAAACTGAAGCGGATAGCGAGTGATTCGTTTGTCAATTATCTCATTGAATCGTTTGATTATCTTATCATCGACAAGCTCGGCCCCATGCAGATAGACATTCAGCCGGTCAACCTCAAGAAGATATTCCCAGATAATTTCGACTTCAGCAGTCGCCGAATAAATTCCAGCATCAGCAAGACGTTTTTCCGACGCTTTACATATTTGTAAAAACTCTGTTTTATCCATATTATCTACATATTCATAATCAACTGGATTACTAACCTTTAAAACTAAAAGTAATCGCTTTTGGTTCGCAGGTATTGATACATTCTCCGCATGAGGTACAATCGGGGACTGCTTTGCTGTCACCTTCAACCAGTTTCTCAATAGTCGGGCAGGGACTCAGCTCGACACAGTCATAACATTTTTCACAAAGATCCTGATTTACCCGAATTCTTCCCGGCGCAACTTTTTCGAGCAGCCAGCTGATGGCACCAATCGGACATATTGCGTAACAAAACGGACGGTACAAGATCAAGCTGGTGACAACAAGTATCGTAAACATTATAATCCAGAGCCCATCAATACTCCAGTGGAGCAGTTCAAAGAAGTTTATCGGATCATAAATACTATAGGCCGAAAAGATGGTCCAGAGTTGACTGGAAAAATCGGCATCAATGTTGTTAGCCAGCATTTCATATTGTTCACGTGCCATAAAAAAGGTCAAAACAAACATGCCAAGCAGTGCCATTCTGACGGCATTAAAGGCTGTAAAATTAAAATTTTTCCATTTATATTTGAATGGAATTTTATTGATCAGATCCTGCAATGCACCCAACGGACAGACCCAGCCGCAAAACAGTTTCCGGACGAACAAACTTGGTATAAATATTGCCAAAAATATTACCATAAAGGCCGGGAAAAACTGACCCATCGTAAATTTAAACATAAACAGCTTGGTAATGGCGCACATCGGTGACGGGTGCAGTGGGATAAAGTAATCGAGACCGAATAAAACAAAGGCAACGGCAAGCATAATTATCCTGACCCAGAAATTTACTTTGCGACCCAAAAGAAGAGTCAGGCCGACAATCATCAGAATAAAAAATGCAATATATTTCCCGGTTAGAAGAAAATCAATTATATCAGGAGCCTCAGTTTTTTCTATATCTTTATTAGTTTTTTCTATCTCAATTTCAGCCTGAGTTTGATTTTCTGAAAGTTCATTTACTGTATGATTATGCTCGATTCCATCGGAATCGATATAGTTGCTATCGGCGACCGTCAGACTATCTGCCTGCACAGAAAATGTTATCAAGATAATTGCAAAGAATAAAAATAATAATGTCCGCATAATTCTACCTATTAAATAAAGTTGCCTATAATTTTATTATACTTCGTCCAAAGAATAAACCTCGGGCGGTTCATCTTCCCATTCCTCAAACGGATCATCTTTTATCGCCTCAAGCATCACCGGTCGGGCATTTTCCCAGTCCTTTTTTGAATCCCAAATCGCCAAACCGATTAAGGCCCCCGATTCCGAATCTTGAAGAGCATGCGCCCTTTGAAGTCCCGGCTGGGTTTTCATCGCGGCACCAAAGCGATGCATCGAATCGATCAATAATTTTTCCTTACCCGGTTTCGGTTTCGCATGTATTCCAATACTAACAAACATTCCTTTCCCTTTCCTTTTTCACTCCGGCAAATATATGATATGATATTCAATTAATCAACTATTGGATAATTAATATCTATTATGAAGAAACAGCTTGCCGGGGAAAAACAATCTAATTATAGTAACTGGCGAATCTTATGAATATCTTTTATAGAAATAAAGCCCGAACGCCGGATATGATTCTTTTCGGCTTATTGGTTATTATTGTTTTTCTCTTCTCCAGTTGTGCTGAAGAAAATAGTGTCTCTCTCCGCATGTTTCCATATCCATATATTTCGGCTCTGGCGATCTGCTCCGATATTGATCAAACCGGTTCATTCGATGAGTTTTTTGCCATTCAACAATTCCTGAATAGCGACGACGAGACAATTTATGGTCAGGGACTTGGATTGGAAATCGGCAATTCTTATTGGTTTTACAATGATGGCTATGATGCAATGATTACTCTTGAGGATTCTTTACTCCCCAAAGATAAAGGTATTTCACTATTTTTTGGCACATCCGACTCGCTCAATGATTATGCCCCCAAATTAATGAAATTGATTCGAGTAGGATATATTGACTGCTTTCATTCTTATGGACATTTTGGACGGGAGGGTTTTAATCGTCAACTGGCCGGGCAGGCAGTTGCTATTATGCAAAATGAATCGCTTGCTGTTGATGTTTATATTAATCATGGGCCGTCGGGAAGTAATTTTCAGAATATCGGTGACGCTTCATGGTGTTATGGTGATAATATCGAATCACCTTATTATCATACTGATTTAACCATTCCAACCGGTATCAAGTTTTTTTGGCGCGGGCAATTGACCCATTGTATCGGACAGGATGGTAACTTTTCATTATTAAATAACCTGAAACAGATTTACGAGTATTTTCAGGATATTGGATACACCGAACTTGATTTTGAACATGACAATGAATTGGTGCATTTATTTCAACTTGATGATAGTACAAAACTGTTTGAATTTTCCCGGTTTATCAATCCCTGGGGGAAATATTCTGATGCTATCGAAAATAATTTTACTCGGCAGCTTGGTCAATCACAGATCGATCAACTGATATCCAATAACGGCTTCATGATTTTTTATACTCACTTTGGAAGAAACTCGGGATATCCATATCTGACCGAACCGACTATCAAAGCGCTGCAATATATTAAAGAGAAAAACAGCAACAATAAATTAATGGTGACCACCACCTCGAAACTTCTCAATTATTATGTCCATCATAAATATCTTTTTTGGCGCAGTTGGGATAGTTCCGACACAACTTTTATTCAGATCGATAGCATTTCCAACGAAGTTGAGGGCAGTTTTATCCCAACCGCTGAGCAACTTGAGGGAATAACCTTTTATGTTCCCGAAAGCCAAAAGATATTGCTTTATGCTGGAGAAACGTTGATTCCTTTAATTCATAATAAAAAAGATGAAACCGGCAGAACATCGGTTTCTGTGGCATGGCAGGCACTTTCTTTTCCCTCAGGTATCTTAGAAACAGATATTAATAACAATACGGATAATTAGTTTTGAAGAAATACCCAATACATACAATTCTTCTGACGCTCTTCCCGGTTCTGTTTTTGTATAGCGTTAATATTGCCGAGACTTCAGTGACCGAAATCATTCGACCGGCTCTGATTCTTCTCGCTTTTTCCGGATTACTCTGGTTGGTTCTGTTTCTATTCAGTAAAAATATAATCAAAGCCGGGTTGATCGTCTC
>JAUVBC010000018.1 GCA_030591405.1 Candidatus Zixiibacteriota bacterium | reverse complement strand
GTCCAGCCAAATGTATGGAATGGGATGGTAAAGAACTAAAAATCGAGAATAGTTACTGCAAGCATTGTATGCATTGCATCAATGTCATGCCAAAAGCTCTCCGGCCCGGTAAAGAACGAGGTGCAACAATTCTTATTGGCGCCAAGGCCCCGATTGTAGAGGGTGCTCTTCTGGCATCGGTTCTTGTACCATTTATTAAAATTGAGCCGCCTTATGATGAAATAAAGGATCTAATTGAGAGAATTTGGGACGTTTGGTGTGAGGAAGGCAAAAACCGTGAGCGTGTCGGCGAGTTTATCCAGCGTGTTGGCTTGGGCAATTTCCTTGAAGCTATCGAGGTTGAACCGATAGCCGAAATGGTTGCTCACCCGCGTGAAAATCCTTATGTCTTCTACGAAGATTACTATGAAGAAGGCGACGATGATGACGAGGAAGACGACGCATAACAACTAAACTGGAAAAATATATTATTTAGAGGTATATACAATGGCAGATGTAATGAAAGATAGACGGACCGACTATGGCCCGCCCCATTATGAAAGATTCTTACCGCCGATAATTAAAGAAAATTACGGCAAGTGGAAATATCACGAGGTTTTAAAACCGGGCGTTATGGTTCATGTCTCGGAAACCGATGCCAAATTGTTCACCGTTAGAGCCAGCTCGGGCCGGTTGATTGCGATTGACAAAATCCGCAACTACTGTGATCTGGCCGACAAATATTGTGACGGATTTTTAAGATTTACCAGCCGCCACAATGTTGAATTTCTTTTAACGAAATCAGAAAATATTGATCCTCTTATCGCTGACCTGAAGGCTCTTGGTCATCCTGTCGGTGGTATTGGTAACTCAATAACCAGTATTGTTCATACTCAGGGATGGGTGCATTGCCACTCAGCTGCGACTGATGCCTCTGGAGTTGTGAAAAGTGTAATGGATGATCTTATTGAGTATTTTGAAAACATGAAATTGCCGGGTAAATTAAGAATTGCTCTGGCTTGCTGCCTGAATATGTGCGGCGCCGTTCACTGTTCGGATATTGCCATTCTTGGAATTCACCGTCGTCCCCCGCGGATCGACCACACGAAGGTAAAGAAAATGTGTGAAATTCCAAATGTGGTTGCTTCCTGTCCGACCGCCGCGGTCAGACCAACCGAGGTTAATGGTGTTCCATCGGTGGAAGTTATTGAGGAACGCTGTATGTTCTGTGCCAACTGCTTTACTGTTTGCCCGTCCATGCCGATGGCCGATCCTCTTAATGACGGAATATCAATTTGGGTTGGTGGTAAAGTCTCCAATGCTCGTCATGAACCGATGTTCTCCAAGCTGGCGATTCCGTTTATCCCAAACAATCCGCCGCGCTGGCCGGAAACAGTTGAGGCAATTCGCGGTCTGGTTGAACTTTGGGCCGCAAACGCTAATAAATATGAAAGAATGGGTGAGTGGATTGAGCGTATTGGTTGGCCGAAATTTTTCAGGATGTCAGGTATTGAATTCCAGAAAGAGCATATTGATGATTTCAAACATGCTGGTCTGACATATAAACGGTCAACACATTTAACCTTTTAAAGGATTAGATAATGGCTAAAACAGTTGAAGAAGTCGCTGATGCCATGTATAAGATGATTGCGGAAGCCCAGGGAATTAAGCAATTGAAACCTATGGACCTGGTCAAAGCTATGCGACAGCTATATGGCGAAGAAGGCGTTGATAAAAAGATGTGTAAGGAAGCTATTAAGATATTGATTAACTCCGGCAAATGTGTTTATACATATTTTGGCGGGAGTTATATCGAGCTCCCCCACAAAGAAGGCGCCGCTAACGACTAAAAATAGACACCTTTGGTACTGATTTCTATGGATATCAAAGTATCGCGACTCGTAATCGCCGGCTTAGCCGGCGATTCGGGTAAAACCCTCGTTACTCTAAGCCTTTTGGCCGCACTTAGGAAAAAGGCACTTTCTATTTCTGTATTCAAAAAAGGACCTGATTATATTGATGCTGCCTGGCTTTCTTTTGTCTCAGGCTCATTATGCCGTAATCTTGACACCTACTTGACCGATCCAACCGAAGTGCTGAATGCTTTTGTTGCCAATGCCAAAGATAGCGAGATAGCAATTGTCGAGGGCAACCGCGGATTGTTTGATGGAAAAGATATTTATGGAACCCATAGTACAGGACAACTTGCTAAACTTCTAAAAGCATCAATTGTTTTAGTTGTTAACTGCACCAAAGCTACCCGAACGATTGCGGCGATTGTCAAAGGTTGTCAGGCTTTTGATCCTTATCTGACAATCGCCGGAGTTGTTCTTAATAATGTTGCCGGAAAAAGACATCAGAAGATTATTACTGACACAATCGAAAAATTCTGCAATATCCCTGTTTTGGGAGCAATTCCGAAACTTGGGAAAGATGCAGATCTGATTCCGGGACGACATCTCGGTCTGACTCCTCCGACTGAATTTTTTTCTGCACCTGAACTGACGAAAAAGCTTGAAGAAATTGCAGAAAATTATTTGGAGATAGATAAATTATTATTGCTTGCCAAAAATGATAACAGTTTGACTGCTCCGGAAACCTCCCCCCCATCCAAAGAGAGTTCGGTTCGAATCGGTTATTTTCGCGATTCGGTTTTTACTTTTTATTATCCGGAAAATCTTGAGGCTCTGCAAAATGAAGGAGCCGATCTGATTCCGATTTCATCGCTTGAAGATAAAAAACTTCCTGATATTGATGCTCTATATATAGGCGGTGGTTTTCCTGAAACATTCGCCGGGCAATTGGCAGAAAACAGGGAACTGATGAATTCGGTCAAAACATCGGCCATCGACGGTCTGCCGATCTATGCCGAATGCGGTGGATTAATTTATCTCTGCAAATCAATTAAATGGAAAAATAACCGCTATGAAATGGCGGGGCTGTTCCCGGTCGAATTAGTCATGAATAAAAAACCGGTCGGGCATGGTTATTCTGAAATGGAAATTGACACAGAAAATCCATTCTTTGCAATCGGTGAGATTATAAATGGCCACGAATTTCACTATTCCGGAATTACCGATGATTCGATCGAATTTGAAACGGCTGCCGAAATGAATACCGGGACTGGATTGGGAAACAAACGGGACGGACTAATTTATAAAAACAGTATGGCCTGTTATACTCATATACATGCCGGTGGAAATAAATCCTGGGCAGGTTCAATGATTAAGACCGCATTGGCATATCATAAGAAAAGAGGTAATCCGACCGGAAATTTTAGTTTGACACATGGGAGAAACACAATCGCCGCTTAAGGTAAGTTACTGAAATTGAATTGTTATAGGAAGATTATTTTATAAAGAGTTGAAGGTGATAAACCTTTAACAAATAGAAGACTGGTAGATATTTTACATTTTACTTAAGTGAGTACAGCATGGCAAAACTTGTAAAGAAAAAAAAGAAGAGAAAACTGGGTGGTTTCTCCTCCGGCAGTACCGGAAAAATTGAATCACCTCTTCGCCCCTATGGGGTAATGAAACGGCCGCCTTGCGGTAATGCCTGCCCCAATCACAATCCGATTCGCAAAATGTTGGTAACAATACAAAAATTTGAAGATCGTGAAATACCGAAGGATCAGGCTCTTGAGCAAGCCTTCTATACCTTTATGGAAAGGACTCCGTTCCCATCAGTAAGCGGCCGGGTATGCCCTCATCCGTGTGAGACCAATTGCAATCGCAATGAAAAGGAAGGTGCGGTCAGAATCAATAAGGTTGAGCGGTTTATTGGTGATTATGGCTTGAAGAAAAAGCTGCTTCCAAAGAAGTTAACCGAAGAAACCAAATCGCAGAAAATCGCTATTGTTGGTTCCGGTCCAGGCGGCATTTCATGCGCCTATCATCTGGCTCGTCGCGGTTATAAGGTTACTGTTTTTGAGGCTTTCCCCAAAACCGGCGGGATGCTTCGTTATGGTATTCCCTACTATCGCTTGCCAGCTGATATTTTGGATGCCGAAATCAATCGTGTTATTGATATGGGTGTTGAGCTGAAGCTGAATACTGCTGTTGGCACCGACGTTATGATGGATGACCTGCGCAAAGAATTCGATGCTATCTTTATTGGAATTGGCGCTCACAAAGGTTACAAGCTGAGAATCGAAGGTGAAGATGCCGAAAATGTTTACACCGGAACCGATTTTCTCCATAAGATAAACTCTGGTGAAAAAGTAGATGTTGGCGACAAAGTAGTGGTGATCGGTGGTGGTGACACTGCTATCGATGCTGCCCGTGTGGCCCGTCGTCTTGGAGCCGAAGCGACTATTTTGTATCGTCGCACTAAAGCGGAAATGCCGGCTATTGATGAAGAAATAGATGGCGCTCTGGCCGAAGGTGTCAGAATCGACTTTTTGGCTGCACCTATGGAGATTTATAAAGATGGCGATAAAGCAACCGGAATGAAATGCCAGAAGATGGAACTTGGCGAACCTGATTCATCGGGTCGTCGTCGCCCGGTACCGATCGAAGGCGAAACTTACGATCTTGAATTCACGACCTTGATCCCTGCTATAAGTCAGGAACCTGATTTTAACGGTTTTGATAATCTGATTGAAGGTCGTGACTGGATAAAGGTTGATGATAAGTTTAAGACCAAAGAAGATGATCTGTTTTCCGGTGGTGACAATGTCAATCTTGGTCTGGTAATTGATGCCATCTATCATGGTCGTCGTGCAGCTGAAGCTATTGACGAGAAGTTCGGCGGAGAGGTGATGAAAGCCGAACCTGAAAATCCGACCATCATTAAGACCGACAAGATGAAACTCGGTTTTTATGAGAAAATTCAACCGGCCGAAGTTACAGAATTATCACCGGATGATGCCTTAAAATCGCTTGAAGTTGAGATAATGAGTACTTTTACGGAAGAAGTCGCCCTTGGTGAAAGCAAGCGGTGTATGAGTTGCGGTTTCTGTTTTGAATGCACTACCTGCTGGAGTTATTGTCAGGACAATGCGGTTATCAAACCGCTTGAGAGAGGTATTCCTTATACTTTTAAATTGGAATTTTGTACTGGATGTAAAAAATGCGAAGAGAATTGTCCATCCGGATATATTGACATGCGCTAAAATTGGAATTAGGAAATAAGTTGTTAAATTAAATTAACCGAGGAGATACAATGGCAATATTTGAACAAGGCGACGTTAAAATTGATGTCGATGAAGATGGATTCATGGAAGAGCCGGATCAGTGGAATGAAAAAGTTGCACTGGCTCTTGCTTCCACCGAAGGTGTGGACGAATTATCAGAAGATCATTGGAAACTGATTCATTATCTTAGAGACTACTATGCCAAATTCGGAATCGCTCCGATGATTCGGAAGCTTTGTAAGGAAACCGGTTTTCCGCTGAAAAAGGTATATGAAATGTTTCCATCAGGCCCAGCCAAAGGTGCCTGTAAGGTTGCAGGGCTGGCCAAACCGACCGGCTGCGTATAATTCTTTTTAGAATTAGTTATAATCCGGAGATGTTATCAAACTTCTCCGGATTTTTTATACTTAAAACTCTATTATTCAGGCAAAAATAAAATTAATATTCTATTTTTATCAATCTCTCTAAATCCTGTTAACAGACTGTGAGACAAGCGATATTTGTAAATCAATGGTTTATTATATTTGAAAATACTTAAAATTTCGGTTGACTAAATAAACTTTTGTTTTACCTTGTCACTTGTGAACAAGTTCACAAACTTTGATGTTTATAGCGGTAGCATATTGGAGGTTATCATAGATTCTAAAGTTACAAATTCCCTCCTGCTCAGGAAAGAAATAATTCTTGAAAAATGGATTAAACTCATCTTAGATGGCTATCAAGCCGAGGGGGCCAGATTTTTTACTGAAAATGATAACCCTTTTCAAAATCCGGTCGGCACCAAAACCAAAAGCGAAAGCGAATTGATCTTATCTCAAATTCTGGGAGAAATGAATCTTGTTCTAATAGAAGAAAGTCTGGATAAGATAATCAAGATCAGAGCAATTCAGGAATTTTCAGCATCAGAAGCAATCTCCTTTTTATTCTTTTTAAAGCAGGTTATAAACGAAGAATTAAAAGCGGATGAGTGTAAAGATATTCAGACTGCAGATGTACTTATTATTCATGGACGGATCGACAAGATAGTACTGATGGCTTTTGATATTTATATGAACAATCGGGAAAGAATCTCTCAGATAAAAATCAATGAAATAAAAAAGAAATTCACTTTTGTTAACATGGACAGAAAACCTAAAAGAAATAATACCGAGGAATAAATTTGAAAATAACAACTAACTATATTGAGAAGGGAGTCAACATTAGATGAAAGCCCTGTATTCCTTCTTTGCAGTAATTATTCTGATAGCTTTGGCCTATCTTGGGATAACCGCCGACATGACGACATTTTTTGGTCTGGTTCTCCCCTATATTGCTGCGGCGGCGTTTATATTCGGCGTTGCGTATAGGATATTAATTTGGGCCAAATCACCAGTACCTTTCAAAATTACAACCACTTGCGGACAACAGAAATCACTTCCCTGGATCAAGAACAGTAATCTGGAAAGCCCGCATACGACATTAGGAGTAATTGGAAGAATGGCACTGGAGGTTTTATTCTTTCGTTCATTATTTAGAAACACAAAAATGAGCCTGAAAGATGGTCCCAAAATAGTTTATGGTGAAAACAAATGGCTCTGGCTTGCAGGTCTGGTTTTTCATTGGTCATTTCTAATTGTAATTATCCGGCATTTAAGATTTTTCTTTGAGCCGGTTCCGGAATTTATTCTGTTGATCCAAAGTCTGGATGGATTACTGGAAATCTATGTTCCGGTTCTTTATATGACCGGCGTGGCGCTTTTAATGTCAGTCACTTATTTGTATTTGAGAAGAGCGCTGATACCGCAGATAAATTATATTTCGCTGATATCCGATTACTTCCCGCTTTTCCTGATTATGGCAATTGCTATTACTGGCGCCTTGATGCGTTATACTCCATTGCGGGTCGATATCATAAAGGTCAAGGAACTGGCAATGGGACTGGGCAGTTTTAATCCGGTTGTGCCTGAAGGTATCGGAGCGATCTTTTTTATTCATCTGTTTTTGATCTCTGTCCTGCTAATTTATTTCCCGATGAGTAAGCTAATGCATATGGCCGGTATCTTTATGAGTCCGACCCGTAATATGAAGAATGATAACCGTATGAAACGGCATATAAACCCCTGGAACTATCCGGTTGATACTCATTCCTATGAGGATTGGGAAGATGAATTCAGGGATGTTATGAAAGAGGCCGGATTACCATTGGAGAAGGAATAGATATGTCAGCTAAAAAACCAACTCCGGCAGATCTGATCCAGATTGATTTTAATCCTGGTAAAAAGGATTGGATGGACGCCAAAATTGATTTTGAGAAAAAGCGCGGCAACTGGAATTACCAGGTTCTTCCCAAAAGTGCCGAATATGTCGGGATGCCATATCCTCGAAAGTGGAGCCCGGCCGATGAAGATTGGAAGCTTCCTGATAACTGGCAAAAAATAATTTTTGAAGGTCTCAGAGATCGACTCGACAAATATCGTTCGTTTAAAATATTTATGGATATCTGCGTTCGGTGTGGAGCCTGCGCTGATAAATGTCATTTCTTTATCGGATCCGGAGACCCAAAAAATATGCCGGTATTAAGAGCAGAGCTTTTGCGGTCAGTTTATCGTAACGATTTCACCGCTGCCGGAAAAATATTTGGCAGTCTGGCTGGCGGCAGAAAACTTACCGTTGATGTGCTGAAAGAATGGTTCTATTATTTCTTCCAGTGTACCGAATGTCGTCGCTGCTCAGTCTTTTGCCCGTATGGAATTGATACTGCTGAGATTACCATGATGGGCCGTGAATTGCTTGATTTAGTCGGTCTCAATATTGACTGGATTGGGACACCGATAGCCAACTGTCACCGCACCGGCAACCATCTTGGTGTTCAGCCACACGGTTTTAAAGATAGTATCGACTTTGCTGTTGATGATCTGGAAGATATCACCGGCGTTCGGGCCGAGGCTCCAATTAATAAAAAGGGTGCCGAAATTCTTTTTGTGATTCCATCGGCTGACTATTTCGGTGATCCCCATTATTTCGGACTTCTTGGGTATATAGCCCTGTTCCATGAAATAGGTCTTGATTACACATTTAGTGCCTATGCTTCTGAGGGCGGTAATTTTGGTCTTTTCCACTCCAATGAAATGATGAAAAGGCTTAATGGCAAAATCTATAACGAAGCCAAACGATTGGGCGTCAAATGGATTCTGGGTGGTGAGTGCGGTCATATGTGGCGAGTACTGCATCAGTATATGGACACCATGAGCGGCCCGGCCGATTTTATGGAAGAGCCGGTTTCACCTATTACAGGAACCAAATTTGAAAATTCCAAATCAACCAAGATGATCCATATCTGTGAATTCACGGCTGATTTGATTAAGCATAATAAAATCAAATTGGACAAGAGCCGTAATGACCAGTGGCGTGTGACCTATCATGATTCCTGTAACCCGGCACGAGCGATGGGTCTTCTTGATGAACCGCGTTATGTCATCAATGGCGTCTGTAATCATTTCTTTGAGATGCCGGAGAATACTATCAGAGAACAGACTTTCTGCTGCGGTAGTGGTGCCGGTATTGGGACCGATGAGAATTTTGAAATGCGTATGCGCGGCGGCATGCCTCGGGCCAATGCCGTTCAGTACGTTCACGAGAAACATAATGTTAATCTTCTCGCCTGTATCTGCGCTATCGACAAAGCAACGCTGCCACCCTTGATGGAATACTGGGTTCCGGAAGTAGAGGTCGGTGCCATTCATGAACTGGTTGGTAATGCTCTGGTGATGAAGGGTGAGAAAAAGGACCGCACCGATTTGCGCGGCGAACCATTCGTTGGCACTGAAACTGCCGGAAAGGAGGAAGAAGCAAATGTATGATGCCAGTAAAATAATTCTTGGAATTCTGATCTTCCTGGTCCTGGCCACAAGTCCTTTCTGGTACAGCAAGGCGACCGGACAGTCAGACTATCTTCCCGATCCGGTTATCCTGACCAAGGATACGCCAGGAAAAGATGTCTGTGTGATGCCGACCGATTATATGCGGTCATCGCATATGGACCTTCTTAATGATTGGCGGAACTCAGTAGTGCGGGATGGTGAGCGCAAATTTGTATCGCCCAATGGACATGAATATAAAAAGAGCCTGTCTAATACCTGTATGGATTGCCACGCCAACAAGACTGAGTTCTGCGACAAGTGTCATAATTATATGGCCGTGGACGATCAAACCTGCTGGAGTTGTCATGTTGAGCCAAAGGAGGAGTTGTAATGGGAATAGATAGACGTAAATTCCTGACTATTGCCGGCCTGACAACCCTTACTACGCTTGGTAAAACGGTTCTCGGTAGTTCCCCTGCGGGACATGATCCAATTGAAACCGGCTCCCAAGCTGTCAAGAGACTTGCAATGGCTATTGACATGCAGAAATGTCGGCAGAATGAAGGATGCGTCGAGTGCACCAAAATCTGCCATAAAATTCATAATGTGCCGGACATTGGAAACTCCAAAGAGGAAATAAAGTGGATTTGGAAAGAGAACTTTGAAGCTGCTTTTCCCAATCAGCACCATGATCTTCTAGAAGATGAAATCAAGAATAATCAGGTTGTGGTTCTCTGTAATCATTGTGACGATCCCCCTTGTGTCAAAGTTTGTCCGACCCAATCAACCTGGAAACGGGAGTCGGATGGTATCGTTATGATGGATATGCACCGCTGTATCGGTTGCCGATATTGTGTCGCCGGATGCCCTTACGGTTCGCGCAATTTCAATTTCCGTGATCCGCGTCCGTTTATTAAAGAGACAAATCCGGAGTATCCGACCAGAACCAAAGGTGTTGTGGAAAAATGTAATTTCTGCGCCGAACGACTGGCCGACGGACTTCTTCCGGCCTGTGTCGATATCTGTCCGGAGAAGGCATTGATTTTTGGAAATATTAATGATCCCAAATCGGAAATCAGGCAGATTTTAAAATCTCGCCATTCTATTCGCAGAAAACCGATTTTGGGTACTAACCCTCAAATTTATTACTTAGTGTGAGGTACCTATGTTAGAAAAGGCAATAACTGGTGATAAAAGATATTGGGGGTGGATCGCCTTTGTGCTGATGTTAATCGGCACCGGAGCCATAGCCTACCTCCGACAGTTGGATCAGGGTCTGACCGTGACCGGTCTGAGCCGCGATGTATCGTGGGGATTTTATATTGCCCAGTTTACATTTCTGGTTGGAGTTGCCGCTTCGGCGGTGATGGTGGTTCTGCCTTATTATCTGCATAATTTTAAGGCATTCTCAAAGCTGACGATACTTGGAGAATTTTTAGCTGTCCCATCGGTTATCATGTGTATGCTCTTTATCGTCGTCGATATGGGTCAACCGTTCCGGGTGCAGAATGTAATGCTGTATCCATCCCTTAACTCACCAATGTTTTGGGATATGATGTCATTGAGCGGATATTTATTCCTCAATGTCGTGATAGGATATATGGTGCTTAGTTCCGAGAAAAAGGGAATTGCACCGCCAAAATGGATCAAACCGTTTATCATTATCTCGATCCCCTGGGCGATCAGCATTCATACGGTAACGGCATTTTTGTATTCCGGTCTGGCCGCACGGCCATTCTGGATGACGGCCGTTTTGGCACCTCGCTTTTTGGCCTCAGCATTTGCAGCCGGTCCAGCTTTGCTGATTTTGATTATTTTCCTGATGAGAAAATTAACCCGCTTTGATGCTGGAAAAGAAGCGATTCAGAAACTTGCGGTGATTGCTACCTATGCGATGTGTATCAACGTCTTTTTAGTACTAATGGAAGTATTCACCACATTTTATAGCGGTATGCCGGAACATATGCATCATTTTGAGTTCCTGTATGTCGGATTGCACGGGAATAATACGCTGGTACCGTGGATGTGGTTGTCATCGGCGCTGGCGGTGGTTGCATTGGTACTGCTGTTAACCCCGAAATTCCGCAAAAAAGAAGTGATACTTGGTTTTGCATGTATCGCCGTTTTTGTATCGATCTGGATCGACAAAGGTCTGGGAATGATCGTCGCCGGATTTACGCCATCCCAGATGGGTGAAGTGGTAGATTATTGGCCGACCTTAAATGAGTTTATGGTTTCGATCATGGTTTGGGGTATCGGTCTTTTGATTATGTCGCTTCTCTATAAGATTATTTTCACCGTCAGAGGCGAAACAAAGCCGGCTTTAGAGGCCAAAGAGGATAAGAAGGAGCTAACTGTTCCTTCCAATTAAAAAGAAGAGTGGAATAACATAGTATATTTAAATAGGTTTGGGGTTGTCAGTGGCAACCCCAAAATTATCTATGGCTGAAAATAAAAACAATTTAAAGGTTATCATTATCGGTGGTGTAGCCGCCGGACCAAAAACCGGCGCGACTCTGGCGCGAAGAATGCCGAATGCCGATATCACTCTTTTTCAAAAAGAGAATAATATATCTTACGGTACCTGCGGTTTACCTTATTATGCATCCGGAGATGTCGGCAGTTTTGACGAATTAACCAGAACATCATATGATGTTATAAGAAATGCCGATTTTTTTAGGCGCTCGAAAGGTTTTGATGTCGTTACCGGTGCCGAGGTTATCAAAATCGACCGGGATAAAAAAGAGGTAACGGTCAAGCTGATAAAATCTGGTGAAGTTTCAAATTACAGCTATGATAAGTTAGTTCTTGCAGTTGGTGCGAGACCAACTCCTTCTCCCTTTCCGGTAACTGAGTGCGACAATATCAGATCGTTTACCCGCCCAGAGGATGCTATCTATTTTAGAAAATCGGCCGAGCAGGGCCAGATAGATAAGGTCACCATTATTGGTGGCGGATTTATCGGATGCGAAATGGCAGAAGCGGTTGTTTCGATGTGGGGAATTGAAGCTGCCATTATAGAAAAAGAGAATCAACTTCTCCCCTATGTTCTTGATCCCGAGATGGCACAACTGGTCGAATTGGAAATAAAAAAACAGGGCGTTAAGATTCTATTAGGTCAGAGGGTGGAAAATATTGGATTAGATATTGAAGAAAAGCCGGAAATAAAAACGAGTGATGGCGATGAATTGGTGTCCGATTTTGTTTTCCTATGTCTGGGTGTAAGACCTGAGAAATCTCTTGCCGAAGATTGCGGTCTGAAAATCGGTGAGACCGGCGCTATTGCTGTCAATAAGATGATGCAGACATCCGACCCGGATATTTTTGCCGGAGGTGATTGTGTTGAGAATATTCATCAGTTGACCAAAGAAAAGGTTTATATGCCGATGGGTTCGCTGGCCAACCGACATGGCCGGGTAATAGCCGAAAACATTGCAGGAAACAAAGTCAAGTTTCCGGGTGTGCTTGGTACGTTTTTGGTAAAAGTATTTGATCTGAATGTTGGCGCTGTTGGGTTAACAGAAAAAGCTGCGGAATCGGCCGGACTGAAAATTGATACGGTTCTCGGCAGTTTTGCAGATATACCTGATTTTTACCCTGAGGGCGGAACTTTTACACTAAAAATGGTTTACGAAAAAAGGACCGAGCGTCTACTCGGATTGCAGGCGGTCGGAACCGGTGATATCTGCCGACGGATTGACACTTTCTCATCACTTCTGCAGAAAAAAGGAACCGTAAACGACTTGCTTGATTTTGAGCATGGGTACGCACCGCCATATTCAGAGGCGGTCGATTCGTTGCATCATCTGGCCGGTATGGTCAAGGCCAAAGAAGCCGGATTTAATTTCGCCAAAGCGGAAGAAACCTTGGAACTTGATTTAACCTGGCTGGATGTCAGGGAAGCCGACGAAATCAAATCTGTTCCCTGGCCGTTTGTAGCTGAGGGGTACAATCAGGAGCTTATTCGTATACCTCTGAATGATCTTAAGGAGCGTCTCAAGGAACTTGATCCCCAGTATAAGATAATAATTCTCTGCCGAAGAGGACCAAGATCATATCAAGCGGCAGTTATTTTAAGAAAAGCCGGTTTTAAAAATGTTTGCATTATCAGCGGCGGGACACAGGCGGTTTTATCTTAAAAGGAATTTTATGTCTTCAATAAATTGGCAGTTGGTTGTTTGCGGTATTAATCATAAATCCAGTACACTGGAAGAACGCGAAAAATTACAAATAACCAAAGACGATCTGGCGCGAGCAAATTCTTTGTTTGGCAAATTATCAG
>JAUVBC010000262.1 GCA_030591405.1 Candidatus Zixiibacteriota bacterium | reverse complement strand
CGCCGAATCCGTCACCATCAGCATTAGTCTGATCGGCATTCGCTATCGCTGGACAGTTGTCGCACGAGTCGCCGAATCCATCACCATCAGTATCAGTCTGATCGGCATTAGCTATCGCTGGACAATTATCACAGGAATCACCGAAACCATCACCATCGGTATCAATTTGATCGGCATTAGCTATCGCTGGACAGTTATCTACTTCGTCGCATATACCATCAGCATCAAAATCATCACATTCAATAACTAAACATCCTGCCCCAAAGGCTCCAATCGGATCGCCGCTATTGTAAGAATAAGCGGACAGAAATGAGATCTCCTGCAGGTGAAAATCTTCGTTTGTTACATCACAAAATTCCGGATCGACATCTGAGTTGCCAGAACCGCTACCGGTCCATCCACCGCTGATATTACAGTATGAGACAAAAATCGGGGCGGATGAATTCCTATAGATTTCGTTTCCATCAACGGCGGCGGTATCTTCCCATAAAATTGACTTTTCGACAACCAGAATAGTGCCATCGATATAAATAGCGCCACCATACCGATCCGTTTGATTTTGATAGAAGGTACAATAGCTGACGGTTAAGGTCGGTCCAAAGGTTGAATTGTTGGCGATAGCACCGCCATTTTGCGATGATTCATTATATGCAAATAGATTATATGAGAAGGTATGGAATAATCTGGTATTAAATGCGATAGCTCCACCAATAACGGCGTTGTTACTCATAAATTTATTTTCAGTGATAATCGGATTACTGTTTTCAAAATAAATCGCACCGCCTGACAAAGCGCTATTATTTTCAAAACGGTTACCTCTGATAATCGGATCGGCACCATTGAGACAGAAAATTCCGCCACCGTTGCCTGAACTGGTGCAACCGTATACAATACTATTTTGAATCGTTGGTCCCGAGGCATCACAAATTATGCCAGGCGCATCGGTTGTATTCCTCAATGTAAAACCATCAATGATTGTGGCATTACCTTCGCCATCAGCAAAACTGACTATCGGATTTGTCGAAATTGCCGGCTCAATGAAAGTCTCCCCGGCACCGTTCAATGATTTAACAAAAACAGTTTTGCCCAAAAAATCTATATTTTCAAAATAAACTCCTGCTCCGACGTAAATAGAATCGCCATAGCTGGCAATATCTATTCCATGCTGAATGGAGGCAAAGGGACTATCAATGGCGCCGCTGCCGCCGGAATTATCACCATCAACCGCAACATAAAATTGAGAACCAAAAACCGAGGTTGATAAGATAAATATTCCAACAATAATTAGTAATCGATTCATAATTTCTCCTTTGCTAATAATTCTATCAAATCAATAAGACCTGATGGAGTAAATCAATTTTTATGCCATTTGAGGATTTCTTTAGACAAATTTTCAACTGTTTCTCAAATCGCTGGGGAGCAGCATGATAGAATCAGGCGAAAGCAGATATCGCTCGCTTTAAATATGATTTTGAATTAATTATTGAAATTAGCTGTAAGAAATTGGGACAATTATTGGCATTGAGTTCAATTATGAAGCAGTTAATTTTTTATGATCTTATGAGAGCCTCTAATCCCAAAATATATCCATACCAACCCAATCCGGTGATTTGTCCGATACAGGCCGGTGCGATAACCGAGTGCCGCCGAAACTCTTCACGGGAATAAATATTGGACAGATGCACTTCAATAACCGGTAAACCGCAAGCTGCGACGGCATCAAATATCGCCAGACTATAATGAGTGTAGGCGCCGGGATTAATAACAACCCCGATGACCTTATTCATGCCGTTATGTAGAGCATCAATAATCGCCCCCTCGGAATTGGATTGGATGATTTCAAGCTCAATACTATTATTATCGGCAAATTCATTTAGCTTGATATTGATATCAGCAAGCGAAGTCGTCCCATAAATCTTTGGTTCTCTTATACCCAAAAGATTGAGATTGGGACCATGGATTATCAGATATTTTTTCTTTATATTTTTAATATCAGTCATAAGTTTTCCAGCGCTTTTATAAAACTGTTTTTGTTTATTTCTTTTATTATCGGTTGGGCAATTTCTCTCAATAGCACAAAACGAATTTTGTTGTTTTTTGCTTTTTTGTCAAGAGTCATCGTTTTCCAGATATCTTTGGGACTAATGTTATCCAATTTATATTTACCTATTAGTTTCTTGATAAGATCAATTTTATCCTGATGCTTGTCTAAATCTAATAATTTATATTGGTGTGATAGTTGCAGCGCCAGAAGCATCCCCCAGCCAACGGCAACTCCATGAGAGATATTATTATATTGCCCCGAGGTTTCCAGTGCATGCCCAAAAGTATGGCCAAAATTTAGAATCATCCTAAGTTTTTTTTCAAACGGGTCTTTCTGAATGATTTCGGCTTTTAATTTAGTAGATATTTTCACCAAATATTCTATTGCTTTTGTCTTTCGATTTAAGATTGCGTCGATATTGTTACTGATATACTCATAAAATTTCTTATCACGTACCAAAGCGATTTTAACTATCTCGAACAATCCGTTGATATATTCTCTCTCGGCGAGAGTTCCAAGAATATTTGGATCGGTTAAAACAAGTCGAGGATTGTAAAAAGCACCAATTATATTTTTTGCCAAAGGATGATCGATCGCTACTTTGCCGCCGATACTGGAGTCGACTTGGGCAATCAATGAGGTTGGAATATGAATCAATTTAATTCCCCGCATATATGTCGCCGCGACCAATCCGCCCAGATCGCCAATTACGCCGCCCCCAAACGTAACAAGAGTGGAGTAGCGATTTATCCCGTTGTTCAGCATTTCAGAGATAATCTGATTGTAAATACGATTGTTTTTGTACCGCTCACCATCTGGGATAATAATTATTTTCTCTTTTAATCCGGCCCTTTTAAATGAATCATGTAGATCTTTATACCAGAGTTTGTAAACTGTTTTATTTGTTAATAAAACCACCGAACCATTCGAATTCTTCTTTATAATTTGACCGAACTCAGAGAGCAGTCCGCTTTTAATTTTTATCGAATAGTTGTTATTTGGCGCCGTTGATGTTACTCTGATATTCATTTTGTAACACCGGGATTATTGTTAAGCTCATTAAACAATTTAATTATTCTGTCGGCGACTTCTTGCGGAGAGATATCAGAAGTATCAATTTGATTCGGCAGTTTATTATAGCCGTCTATCCTGCTTTCATAGAGCTCTAATATTGCAGTTCTATTTTTTTCGGCAACCATTGGCCGGTTTTTACGATTACCCATTCTGCTAATTAAGATATCGAAATTGGCTGTCAGACAGAAAACAATTCCGGTTTGAGTCAACATCTCCAAATTATCTTTGAATAATAATGTTCCTCCACCGGTAGCAATGACTATATCAGATTTTCTACAAATATCAGCAACCACTAATTTTTCGAGCAGACGAAAATAATCTTCACCCTCTTCTCTGAAGATATCGGAGATCGTCCGGTTTTGTTCCTTTTCGATTATTTTGTCGGTATCATAAAAATCGCATTTAAGTCTTGTGGCGATCTCTTTGCCAACAGTCGACTTTCCTGACCCCATAAAACCGGTAAGAATTATATTTTTGCCACTAATCACAATTTCTCTTTAGGCTTTTTTGAAATTATCAAAGTTAGTCTTAATTTCATTCATTGAGTCACCGCCGAATTTCTCCAAAAACAGTTCTGCCAGCACCCAGGCGGTAAGCGTTTCACCGATCACCCCTGCTGCCGGGACAACACAAACGTCTGATCGTACGTATGGGGCACGAGTAGCTTTATTCTTCTTT
>JAUVBC010000257.1 GCA_030591405.1 Candidatus Zixiibacteriota bacterium | reverse complement strand
GGTTCCCTGAATGGGAGGCGGGCGGCACACCATGGACAAACTATGAGGAGTATGTTCGCTCATCCCCGTCGACCTATGCTGCAAATATGAAAACGCCGACAATGTTTATTCACGGACAAAAAGATTATCGGGTTGATGTCAGCGAAGGATTTCAGGCGTTTACGACTTTGCAGAGACTGGGAATACCATCGCAATTACTCTATTTCCCGGATGAGGGTCATTCAATTCAAAAACTCAAAAATATCAGGTATGTCTATGAAAAGCAGCTTGAATGGCTGGCAAAATGGTTGAAATAATATTTTAGCTTTTAAAAAAATAGCGGTATCTATCGGACAAGCCGGTCAACTGCTTAGTTTCCCCTTTTTTGCCTTTTTCTGGCATCCAATATAAATAATATGACTTAAGTAATAATATTTTAATTGCATATCTGTGCATTAAAGAATTTATTGAGGGAAATTTGGAGAAAACATAATGAATAAAAAACTATTTATCTTTTCTGTTGGTTTGTTGGTCATCTTGACCAACATGGCTGTCGCATTAACTCCGGTAAAATCGATTAATGAGTTTCGGGGTGAGGATTCCAAACGGACCTATCTGTTTCTTATTAATGATCAGCAGTTTGGAATATTAGAATCGGTTTATCAGGGTGAATCTGAATTTGACGGTATCGATGCCTTCAAATTCGAGGAAAAACTGTCATTTGACTATACTGCCCTTGGCAATCCAATGAAAATTGCAATTATCAACCGGCACTATGTCAACCAGGACGGTTCATATATAGGGACCGAATTGAATGCCGCAATCGATACCAACTATCAGAATCTTCATCTGAAACGAGTTAATGACAGTATTATCGGTTTTTTCACTAATAATGATGTTAAGCAAGATATTATCCTCGAGGTCCCGCCGCATTATTTTTCAATCGATAATAATATGATTGATCAGTTGGAGACTTTTCTCGCTTTTCAAGACATAAATATCGGAGACACAATTTATGATACGGTCTTTGTACCACAGGTCACACAACAGACAGTTTTCAGAGGTGTGGTTGAAGATTATGTTGGTATCAGGTATGGCAATCTATTTGATTCTGCTTATCAAATAAACTTCACTGATCCGGCTATTCAAAAGGTTTATTTCACAAAAGAAAAAAAGGTGATCCTGGTTGATCTTGAAACACAAAACATTACTGTTATCCTCTCTGAAGATCCAATGGAAAAATTCGCTCCGCCAAAAGCGACTTTTGGTTTTAGCGATTTTATAGCACGACTGCCCTACTACGCAATCTTCTTGTTAATTGGTGGCATCTTATCAATTCCATTTCTCAGAAATAATTATAAAAACATGGAAATATATTTCGCCTTAATATTGGGCGGCACTATTTATTCTCTGATTGGTGCCACCCAGGTACCATTGCAGAAATGGTTTGCCTCCGCCTATCTTATTCCCGGACTTAAGGAGGGCGGTTCACTTTACTTTTATGGCATATTCAATGCGCTGATTACCGGAATAGTGCAGGAAGCGCTGAAAATCGCCATAATAGCGGTAGTCTTTTTTATTCGCCGACCAACGCTGAAACCGATGATTGCACTCGGTCTTTTTTGTGGACTCGGGTTTGGGATTTATGAAGCCTGCTCATTAACCGGTGCGGCTTTGCAATCGGGCGCCATGTCTATATTTTCATGGGGAATGTTTGAACGGCTTTTTGCCATTCTGTTCCATGCCGCAACCGGCGCTTTATTGGGCTATAGTCTGGTGAGAGGAATAAAATTTGTCATAATTTTCTGGCCGTCAGCAGTTATCGTTCATACATTAATTAATTACATGATTGTCTTTTTACACCGCAAAGTTATTGATGTGGCCATATTTGAATTAATATTCGCCTTTATAAGCGTCGTTTTCGCTTTGTTTGTGTACTTGATAATAAAGCAAAGGCGAACACAATAGAACAATTGCGGGCTGTTTGGATTATATGACCTTACAGCCTGTTTTATGCCAGAGAAATTGAGTTTGACATCATCGCTGGCATATATTATTATCGTTCCAAACAGATATGAAGATTTATTAATAATGAGGTTTAGCAAAATATTATGCCAAATATTTCAAATCGTGGAATAGAGATGCCGGAATCGCCAATCAGAAAATTGGCTCCTTATGCCGAGGCGGCGAAGAAAAAAGGCAGAACGGTTTATCATCTGAATATTGGTCAGCCCGATATTGTTACCCCCGAAATAGCCCTAAATAAAGTAAAAAATAATGATTTAAAGGTGCTTGCTTATGGTCATTCAGCCGGGAACGAATCTTATCGCAGGAAACTAGCCGATTATTACAAAAAATATAATATCAATGTTGAATACAGCGATATTCTAATTACGACCGGTGGCTCGGAGGCGATCTGTTTTGGTTTTCTAAGCTGCCTTAATCCGGGTGACGAAGTGATTTTGCCTGAACCGTTTTATGCTAACTATATTGGGTTTGCGGTTTCGTCAGGTGTCATAATAAAACCGATAACTTCCAAAATTGACAATGGTTTTGCACTTCCTCCGATTTCTGAGTTCGAAAAACTTGTGACTCCAAAAACAAAGGCGATTTTGATTAACAATCCGAATAATCCGACCGGCTACCTTTACTCCCGGGATGAATTGAATGCTTTGCGTGATATTGTTAAAAAACATAATCTATATCTATTCGCCGACGAAGTTTATAAAGAATTTTGCTATGACGGAATGGAATATATCTCAGCGATGCATCTTGAGGGAATCGAAGATAATGTCGTGATGATAGACTCTATCTCAAAACGTTACAGTGCCTGCGGAATGAGAATCGGAGCCATTATTTCAAAAAACAAGGAAATTATCAAAGCGGCGCTGAAATTTGGACAGGCCCGCCTCTGCCCACCTGCATATGGACAAATGGCCGGTGAAGCTGCGATTGATACGCCCGATTCATATTTTGAAGAAGTTCTCAATGAATATGTCAAAAGACGTAATCTGGTTGTTGAAACATTAAATAAAATTGATGGTGTTAGCTGCCCGATGCCACACGGTGCTTTTTACGCCGCGGCGCGGTTTCCAATTACCGATGCCGATCATTTCTGCCAGTGGCTACTGGAAGAGTTCGAGTATGAAAACCAGACCGTGATGCTTTCTCCGATGAGCGGTTTTTACTCCACCAAAGGTTTGGGGACCGATGAGATCAGAATCGGTTATGTGCTTAATGTCGATGATCTATCAAACGCACTTAAATGTATCGAAGAAGCTTTGAAAGTATATCCCGGAAGAAAATCAAAATGAGTCAGCTAAAATATTATGCCGGGATTGATATCGGCGCTTCCAATATCAAATATGGTTTGGTTGATTCAACCGGAAAAGTGATTTACCGTGATCTGAAACCATCGCATGTGGCCAAGGGAGCAACACCCCTTCTCCATATGGTAACCAATATCGCCGAAAACCTCCTGCTTCGAGCGGCTGAAGATGAATTACAAATAAACTGGCTGGGAGTTGGTACACCGGGTGTCGTTGATATAAACACCGGAACGGTTATAGGTATTAGTCCCAACATCCCTGATTGGGTCGGAACGGAACTGGGACCACATCTAAAAGAATATTTAAATCTCCCGGTTTATGTTGATAATGACGCCAATTCAATGGCCCTGGGCGAACTCCGCTTTGGTGCCGGCCGGAGATTCAATAATATTCTTTGCGTTACGGTTGGAACCGGAATCGGCGGCGCGGTTATAATAAATAAAGAACTATGGCGTGGAAGTAATTCTACAGCAGGAGAGTTGGGACATATTGTCATTGATTACGATGGGAAAAAATGTGACTGCGGAAACAGCGGCTGT
>JAUVBC010000194.1 GCA_030591405.1 Candidatus Zixiibacteriota bacterium | reverse complement strand
CTGTAACGACGATCATTGATATATTGATAATATGTCCGCTGGGGTTCAATTGCATCGGACCAGAAATCGGTTGTTTGCGGGGGCGTGTAATCCGGTTGCGAGAGAAGGCTGACCGCATGGCAGAATTTTATCGTCAGGGTCACCTGCTCATTAACATAAACTTTCTTTTTATTTAATTCGGCCAGTAAAAACACATCACGCTTTTCGCCATCACTCGACTCTGCCGCTTTTTCCAAAGTTTTTGGCGTCCCGATTCCAGCATCTAAAACGGTTAGAGTCACTTCTTTTGATTGATATCGCTTCCGTTTATATACGACTGAGGCCGGTTTAATAACAAACGTACCCTGCCTTTTGGGGAAAAGCATATAATTATAGGCGTGGGTCGATTCCATACTACCATTAACAATGGAGATATTGGTCGATGTCCCCTGCGAGCTGACCTCGAACATAGAAAGATTAGGCAGATCAGGTTTGGGCAGCGAGCCGGATCCGGTCACAGTTATCGCCAGAAAGGCCTGATCCTCGATACCGATTGTATCCGGGGCAATATGCATCTCGATCTTAACTTCATCCTGAGCCGAAACCGCAACCGATAACATCAGAATCGATAATATTGTAATCAGCCTAATCACCAATCATTCCCCTGGTAACTGCCTTGTGCCTTGAATCGCTGCTGTTCTTTCTGTAAATCTTTTTCATCATCTTTTAAGGCGTTTAGTATTCTTTCGGCATCTTCTTTTGACATTTCATCTTCACTACGTTCCTGAGGCTGTGGTTGTTGCTCCTGATTTTTTTCCTGTTGTTCTTGTTCGTCCTGTTGCTGCTGTTCTTGTTGCTGTTCATCCTGTTGTTCCTGCTCCTGATCTTTCTTTTGCTGCTCCTGTTGTTCCTGCTCCTGCTTATCTTTATTCTCTGGTTTCATCTGTTCTTTCAGCATCTTGCGAGCTAACTCAAGGTTGTATTTGGCATCAATATCTTCAGGGACCAGCTCCAGCGATCTTTGATAAGATTGAATCGCTTTTTGATAATCGCCCATCCGGTAATAGACGCTGCCGAGATTATAATGAGCCGCCGCCTCTTTATTTACATCCTGCAAAACCAACGATCTTTGAAGTTTATCAACCGCTTCTTCATATTTTTTGTCATGATATAATGCGCCGGCCATATTATATTCAAGCTCCGGAGTCTCGGGGCGTTCCACTTCTGCCTGATGATAATAATCTAATGCCGTTTGATAATCACCTTCTTTAACCGCTGTATTGCCTTTGCCAACCAGATCGGTGAAATCATCGGCCAGTATATTTGGTGCCAAAACCAGCAGGCAGCTTAATATGAAAAATATAAACTTCACAATTATTTTTTCTTCTTTATATTTTCTAATAACTCTTCAGCCTTGCGAATTTCCTTTTGAAATTCTGCCTTGGATATGTCACATGAATTTTCTTTTTCAAATGACTTGAGCCTTTTTATATATTTTTTCGTAGCTTGTTTCGCATTTTTAAATTCTTCCAATTCCATGTACATATCAATAAGAAGAGGATAAGCTTCATAATTACATCGTTTGAAAAGATCTAATTCAAGTGCGTCCAGATATTCCTGTTCGGCCAAATCATACATCTCATCTGCTCGGTAGATTTTGGCCATAACTAAATGTATAAAATAGATGTCGCCATGCTTTACATAAAACTCTTGCGCTTTAAATAAATCTCCCTTTTTCTCATAAATTTCACCAAGCCAATAGTTTATATTTGGTTTATAAGACGACTCGGAAAAATTATCACGTTTTAGTGATAATTTAAAATAATCTTCAGCTTTTTTAAGATCTTCCATCTGCAAAGCCAAATATGCCAGTTCATATAAGTAATCTGAACTTTTTGAGTTTTCAATCACTTTGTCTAATCGGCTCTGGTATTCTTCAGTAGTGACATTTATATCTGGCACGGCTGGCGGTCCAAAAACAAAATTATCAGCCATAACAAACGACGCTAATAGCAGCAGACCAACGAATATGAATACTAATAATCTCATCATAATATTATACCTTTTTTACCTTTCGTTTCTCCGAGATAAAAAACTCGCCGATCACAAAAAGTATCGCCAGAAAGAGCGGATATTGGAACCGATCTTCATACTGCATCATCAGTTTCCCCTCAAGTTCCTTTTTCTCCATCTTGCTGATCTCTTCATACACTTTATCGAGTTCCATCTCACCGGCGGTGGCGCGATAATATTTCCCACCGGTCGTCAGGGCAATTTTTTGTAAAGTTATTTCATCAAGATTGGTGACAATCACCTCACCGTTTTTGTCTTTTTTGGACCCGACATTTTCGCCCATTCGGTTTAGGACCGGAATTGGCTCACCAACCGGTGAGCCGATTCCTATTGGATAAATTTTGATTCCCTCTTCACGGGCCCGTTCAGCAGCTTCGATAGCCTTATTTGTCTGGTCCTCACCATCGCTGAGCAAAATCATTACTTTATGTTTCCGTTCCTGCGAAACAAACGCCTCGGATGCTTTCTCGATGGCGTCGCCAATAGCGGTCCCCTGTTGAGGAATCAGACCGACATCGATAACATCAAGAAATATTTCGGCGGCGGCATAATCAAGAGTTAACGGCGATTGCATAAATGCTTCACCGGCATAAGCAACCAGTCCGACGCGATCACCTTCGAGACGCTCAAGAATACCGCGAACTTCCTGGCGGGCCTTGGTGATACGGTTCGGTTTAAAATCCTCAGCCAGCATCGAATTGGAGACATCAATAGCAATAACCAGATCGATTCCCTCGCGCCGCATCATCTCCATATGAGTTCCGCATTGCAATTGCGCCAGAGTAAGAATTAGAAATAACAGACCGCCAATGATAACAGCAGCTTTCCCGCCCTGCCTTGCAAACGACAGATACGGCGCATTTTTCATGAGTAAAAACAGATCGCCAAAACGGGCCAGCATCTTCTGTTTCCGTTTGATCGCCCAAATAAAGAAGAAGATCAAAAACAGAACCAGAAACAGCAGTAGAAAATGTTCCGGTGACGCAAATCTCATGTTACTACTCCAATTGTACTCATCACGGTATTTTCCTGAATATCGTCTGGCTTAACAGTATTTCAAGCACCAACAGTGCCAGTCCCAAATAAACAAAAAGAACAAAAAGCTCGCGATACTGCACATACTCTTTTACTTTTATTTCAGTTCTTTCCATTTTATCGATCTCATCATAAATCTCGCTCAATTCATCCCTTGATCTGGCCCGAAAATATTTTCCGCCGGTTTTATTGGCGATCTCGGTCAGGACATCTTCATCTATCTCATTTGGCATATAAACATATCTTTTGCCAAAAATCGGATCATCAACCGGATACATCGCATTGCCCGGTTTTCCGACACCAATTGTATAAATCTTTACACCCATCGTTTTGGCGATTCCGGCGGCAGTCAGAGGATCGATCTGCCCGGCGTTATTGACGCCATCTGTTAGCAATACAATCACCTTTGATTTTGATGGTGATTCTCTGAGTCGATTGATGCCATTAGCCAGCGCCATTCCGATAGCGGTGCCGTCTTTGATCATCCCAAATTTTACCTGATCGAGAAAGGTAAGTAAGACGCCATAATCAAGCGTTAAGGGACACTGCGTAAATGATGAGGCCGAAAAAATAACCAGACCGATTCTGTCGCTGACTCTTTTGGAGACAAATTTTTTGATCTCTTCTTTGGCAACATACAGTCGATTCTGCGGCTTAAAATCCTCGGCTTTCATCGACCCGGAAACATCGAGCGCCAGCATGATGTCGATCCCCTCTGATGACACCTCGCGGTTCTCGGTTCCGGCTTGTGGACGGGCAAAAGCTACAATCAGCAGCGCCACCGCTGCAATACGCAAAACAGTCAGAATAAATCTGAAACGGCTTCGCCCGGTTCTTGCTGAGCGTTTCACAATTTTTAAATCGCTGTATTTTATAGAAGCCGAGCGGATTCTTTTTTGAGTCAACTGATGATATATCATCAGTGCAATAATCGCGGCACCGACAATAAATATTATCAGCGCCGGGATAACTATATCCTGCTCAAAAAGGGTCAGATGGAATCCAGCAAATCTAAACATCGGCACCCTCCTCAATTTTCTCGGGAGAAGCCGCCTGTTGCGCCGCAGCCATTTTTCTTAATTCGGAATGCATGATCTGGTCAATTAGTTGATGCGATTCACCAAAATCAGATTCAGTTTTCTCTATTTCAGGAATATGTTTAGCAAATTTGACCAAATCGGCGAAGCCAAGAAACGCTTTGATCCATTTGTACATATCTTCAGTGACTTCAAGCTCGGTTAAATTTTCGCAAAATTCATCGGTAGTCATATCGAGTACCGCAATATTATAAATCCGCCCGAGAAAAGCGCGGACGATTTCGCTTAGATCTATATAGTACAACTTATACTTATTTTCCGCCGGCAAATTTTTCTCTTTGAGTACCGCCAGACCTTCAAAGGCAATTTCCCACGGATGACGAGGATCGACCCATTCGCTTTTTAACTGTTTTTTGCGACGATGCCGCCAGATCAAATAGAAAACAATCGCTCCGACAAGGAGAATGCCGCCAATTAAATAATACAACCAGGCCCGGGATGCCTGAAAATCAAACGGCGGTTTTAAATCCCGAATATCAAGGGTGTCAGAATCCTCGGCGAGCAGCGAGCTGACTCTGATAGCAATCGGCTCCGAGATCAGGATTTTCCTGGTACTATCAGGCATCATATATTCAATCGGAATCGGAGGGATAATATAATCGCCGGTTGTGAATGTCGTTAAAAGAAATCTACTTTCAATTTTTCTACGGCCATCGTCGAGATCGATTTCGTCGTCGGCCTGATAATCTTTAACATCAAACGATCCCAGATTGGCGCCAATCGGCGGCGGTGTTAGAATAATATTAGAATCAAAAAAGACGGTGAGGCGATAATTAATCAGATCACCAATATAAATTTCTGCTTTATCGATTTCGGTTT
>JAUVBC010000160.1 GCA_030591405.1 Candidatus Zixiibacteriota bacterium | reverse complement strand
CGAGCGATTAAAACCGTGATAGAAAATGCATTAAAATATTCGCCACCAGATGAAAAAGTTCTTGAAGTAAGGCTGACTGGTCACCATAACTCTGCTTTAATCACAATAATCGATTCCGGGTTTGGTATCAAAAGTAGTGAACTAAAAAATGTATTTGATCGCTTTTACCGTATCAGCAATAGTAATACTGAAACAATTAATGGAACCGGGCTGGGACTTTTTATTGCCGAACAGATAATTAAAGCTCATCATGGAACAATCAAGGCGCAGTCAGCTGGGATAGATAAAGGGACTTCTTTTATAATTGAACTCCCGATGGTGACAAAATGAAAAAAAGAATTCTAATTGTTGAGGACGAAGAGCATATTGCCGACGGATTACAAATCAATCTTGAAGCGGCAGGTTATAAAGTTGCAATTGCACCAGATGGCAATATTGCATTAGAAATGTGGCGCAAAGGTGCCTTTGATTTAATTGTTCTTGATGTAATGTTACCCGGCAAAAACGGCCTTGAAGTTTGTCAAATTATAAGAAAAGAATCGGGTTGGGTTCCCATACTTTTCCTAACCGCCCGAGACCGAGGCGATGATCGTATCGCCGGGTTTGAGGCTGGCGGCGATGATTACATCACCAAACCGTTTAATTTAAAAGAATTATTATTAAGAATAGCGGCCATGTTCAGAAGGCAGGTTTGGTATGGTACTATCTCAACGACATCGCAACAATATAAGTTTGGGCCTAATTGGGTTGATTTTGATTCTTATAGAGCCAAAGGAATTTCTGGCGAATTTGATTTATCCCAAAAAGAGTGCATGATAATGAAACTATTTTCCGAACACATCAATGAGGTCGTCGACCGAAATATGATTCTCGATGTTGTTTGGGGCTATGATGCCTATCCAACCAGTCGCACCGTTGATAACTTTATTGTCAAACTTCGGAAAATATTCGAACCTGATCCGTCAAAACCGAAATATATTCATACCATTCGTAGCGTCGGGTATAAATTTACACCTGACGAATAGTAGCAAATTTGGAATATCATAATAAATAGTTTCTATAAAATAAGTCTCAGTATAAAGGAGAAGTTTTGCAATATTCGAAGGAACAGTATGAAGAAGATTTGAAAAAGATATACCAAAATATTCTAAATTATGATGGCAGGGGTTGCCCTTCGTACCCAATATGTTGTGAGAGCTGCAAATGGCAAAACGAGAGGAAATTACTACCACCAACGGGTGCCTGGGTTGGCGATAATTATGGAGAGAGCAGAATTTTATTTTTAGGAATTAATACTAATCAAGGTTCAAAAGACAGCAAATCATTTTGGGCGCCAGAAAAATGGTACAACTCTGATAGAGAATATCTTGGACGCGCCACAAATCAAATTATCAAAAAAGTATGGGATAGAAAATTTAATCATAACGACTCAATGAATTATTATGCATTCACAAATGTAATTAAATGTTCTGTAAGCGAACAATCAGGCGCGCCAACTGAAGTAATGTCAATCCGATGCCCATATATCGAGCAATATCTCGATAAGGAATTAAAAGTTTTAAAACCAAAAGTTATATTTGCCTTTGGCGAAACGCCATTCCAAGTTGTCCAAAATTTGAATATGGAAACGGTGGAAGAAGTATCAGACAATTTTAAAGATTGGTTATTCAAATACACTTTTAAAAATAATGAAGTTTTCGTTTGCCGACTATATAATCCGGGACAAGGATATCGAACACCAAGAAATATATGGAAAAGGATAAATGGAAAAGGGAAAATCGATAATTGGATGAGATTCATTTCAAACAAAGATATTAAAAGAAATGATATTGCCAATCACTTAGAAAGTAAATATCAAAAGGAAAATGGAATTGATAAAGCCAATCCTTTCTATGATGAGATGTTTCATACTTTATGGAATCAAATATCCTCTTTTGTTAAACTAAAAGATAACTAAAATTATTTGGTTAACCCCGCTTAAATACAACTGCTTTTCCATTGCGACCATCAAATAGAATAAGCAGCGGCTGTGGCAGATGAACATGCCTGATATTCTTCGTTTCTTTTACTGCGGAGATTGAATTTAACCAATCCCAATCGATAAAGTTATTTTGATCGATCTTGTTAATAGTCATATATCCGATTTGAAATGTAATCAGGTTTTGAAAAAAATGAGTTCCGAATGACGGTTCAACGACAAAATCTCCATAAGCCGCTTCGACAATCACCTGCGCTGATGAAATCTGCCGCCATTGGGTGGGAATACCAAGCCAGCGATCAGAAGTTCCCCAGCGACCCGGACCGATTAGCATATAAGGAATATCTTTTTCCTTAAAAATATCATTAAACCGACCGACCTCTTCGGCAATCTTAACGGTATTGGAACGATCAAAATTGTCGGTTCGGATATAAACGATATCTTGAATATTTGTCATCCGGCCATTACTTAATGCCTGGTTTGATTTGCATAGAATCTTGTCGTAGTCACCATCAAACAACGATATATCTTCCAGCGTTGTTTCAACCGCCATCGGGCGAATCTGAAGAAATTGAAATTCATCGCTCCTGCCCGGATCGGAATTAAGTTCAGCGGCAAATTCCATTTCCACCGGAACATTCATGGCACTGCTGCCAAGTTGCAATAAAAATTTTATTATTTCATCAAGCGGAAATATTTTTGATTTTAAAATAGGCTCGAAAGTTATAATTCGGGCGCCCTTGCGTCCGACGCCAGAATAGATCCGATCGTTATCTGCCGAATAAGTCGAACCGATATATTTCAGGACATCATGCTCCTCAGCCTCAACCATATGCAATTTTATTTGTCCGGCCTCTCCCCCCGGTTCAGGGAAAACATCGGGATTACGCATATCAACCGCAAAAAATTCATGCTGTGATTTTTTCAAATAATCCTGAGGTGTGGAAAACTGAGGCAAAACCTGTGGATTCGACGGCGAAAAGAATAAACAATTATCTCCTTCCACAACTGTTCGCCCTAATCCGAGGGCGACATAAGCGATCCCCTCCTCCGGTTTGATTCGTCCCACCGAATAAAAATTGTATGACCGTGCAATACCGGAAATAACCGGATAAAAATAGCCGTTATGGTTTTGACCAACTAATTTTTGCAGAACAATCGCCATCTTTTCTTCCTCAGCTCGATTACCGGTCGCTTCAATATAATTTTTGGAATTTCTTAGAAACACCGAGGCATAAATATACTTGATCGCCGCCTCAAGCCGCTCCAGCCGCCCTTCAAATGATGATCCATTATTCGGCAGAAAATGAGTATCAAAAATCCCGGCAAACGGCTGATAATGCGAATCCTCAAGAAGCGACGACGATCTGACCGCCAGAGGATAATCGGCCACGGCCAGATATACTCTTAAATCCTCGGTTAAATCATACGGCAAACTCGCTTTCAAAAACGCTTCGGCGATTTCCTCGTCAGTTCGGTCACCAAGAGCAAAATTAGTAAGATTATTGTTCTCCATAAACATATCAAAACCGGAAGTTCCAATAACAGCCGAAGGCGGTACGGAAATTTTGGCACCATCAAAGGCGTTATGAACATGATATCTATTAAGAAGGCTGTTGATAAAGGCCAGACCGCGGCCCTTTCCGCCTAAAGAACCTTCACCAATCCTGACAAATTCGGCCTGACTATCATAGCTCTCCCGCGAAAAATCTGTAACGACCCCCATCTGCTTTTCGTGTCGAAATTCACGGAAAGTATTTATCAGGAAAGCTCGCAATTCAACGTTGTTGCTAAACTCGGTTGTTTTTCTGGGGCGTAGTCGCAGGGCCAGATCAAATTCGGTTCGAGCCAACAGCCAGTTAGAATAATGATTATTGTTGGCATGATAAACCAGCGATTTGGGATCAACTTCGGCCAGACATTTTTCCATCGTACGGAAATTGTTCGCTCTTGCAAGTTCGGTCCCATCAGGCAGCCTGAAAACAAAATCGCCAAATCCGAAATTCTGTTTAACAAAAGCGCTCAATTCATTTAATAACGTCGGTGATCTTTTATTCAAAAAGCAGGCGTTGCAGGTTGCCGCTAATGTCGCCTTACTGCTGTCGGATGACTGCAGGAGAACAGGAAGATCCGGCATCTCCTTTTTTAATTCTTCAACCAGTTGAATTCCGGCGGTGGCATCATCCTGCCCATCCTTTGAAAATTGAATATCCGATATCAGACCAAGCAGATACCTTTTATATTTCTTAAATAGACCCAACCCCTCCTCAAAATTGTCGGCCAATAAAATCTTCGGGCGCGCCCGCATTCTGAGCAGTCGATTGGCAAGGTTGACACTTTCCGACATTAAATCGGCAGTCTGGCGCATGATTTCGGTGTATATCAACGGTAGATATGACGAATAAAACCGAACCGAATCTTCGACCAGAATAATCACCCGGACACCGACCAGCGCAGTATCGGCTTCCACATTCTTCTTGTCTTCAATATATTTGATGATCGCCAGAAATATTTTCGATTCGCCACTCCAGATAAACGCCTTATCAAAACCAAGATACCCGCCCTTTTCTCTCATGATCTCTAACTCTCGCGAATGAAACGCCAGCAGGATAATCGGGATATCTGGACAGAGTAGTTTCGCCCTGCGACTGAAGGCAACCGAATCAATATCAACCAGAGAACGAAATATTATTATCAGATCGAATTTGCTCTCATTTAGGGCCTCAAGCGCCTCTTCACCCGAGCCGACTCTTCTGATAGAAGGGGCATTGGACAGATTAAACTCGGCATATTCTGATAAGACCATATAAGCCAGTTGACCATCCTCCCGCAGGATATACATATCATACAGACTGGAGACAAGGAGAATATCTTTGACTTTATGTGGCATCAGCGAGTCGAACCGCGCCGACCCTTTTTCAAAATCTTTTAAATCAATCTCAGGTTTCATATACCATATCTACGTAGTTGGTTAATTTATTTATAGTTAGATAATATTCGTATGAATCTACAAAGTCAATTTAATAAAAAACATGGAGAATGGAGAGATGAAGTTAATGGCGTCAGGTCACACCTGCCTGCAATATCCAAATGCTGAAATAATTACGAACATTAAGGATGTCACCAGGGTAATCCGCAAAGGTCAATCTTACCGTCTGGCCATAACTTCCCCCCGCACTCAACTACCATTGTCAATCCCCGTGACAATAAAAAACAAGATCAATACAACATCACCGTTGATTCATCCCGCTTTCCTTAATTATGATGTCAATGATACAAAAACATAAATTACAATTTGCAAGAAGGCTGGTAGATAAAAAACTTTTTTCTGACGAAACGAAGCCATTTTGATAACAACATTGTTGGAAAAATAAAAACATGACAAAACAAAGCCATTTTGAGTTTTTCCGACGCTTTTGTTACCGCATGAACAACAATCAATTAACAGATTCGCCACCAGCTTGACAGTTCGAAAAGTGTAAAATGACAAAACGCCTGTCCGCCTCTGGAGGGAACCCATTTCGCTATAATTACATGGAGGTGAAAAAGTTACAAGGAATTATCATTATATTGGATATATCGTTCTGTCAGGTCTTGATTCGACAAAGTCGAAGTGTGACCTGACAGCAAATATAATTTCCCCAATAAAAAAAGGCGGGAATAAAAATTCCCGCCTTAATCTATTCTGAATAGAAAAAATATTCAGTAATTAGACAACACCCTG
>JAUVBC010000123.1 GCA_030591405.1 Candidatus Zixiibacteriota bacterium | reverse complement strand
GCTTATAATCAATATATCTGTCAAATAATTAATAATGATCAAAATATTGAAGTGATCGAGGCGGCAGCCGATGCGATTCTGGTTGAAAATGGCCAGGCTGTCGGAGTGGAACTGGACAGTGATGAAAATGTAACGGCAAAAGCTGTTATTGTCTGCACCGGCACATTTTTGGGCGGACTGATCCATATCGGTGAAAAGAAGATCAAAGCGGGACGAAAAGGCGAGAAAGCGGCCTATAAGCTGACAGAATCCTTGCGTTCACTTGGTTTCGAGGTCGGAAGACTCAAAACCGGAACCCCTCCCCGTCTTGACGGAACTACAATAGATTATGATTTATGCGAAATACAGCCCGGAATTGAGCCGAAACAGTATTTCTCTTATGATACGGAAGCAATTGAAATAGAACAGGTTCCCTGTTTCCTGACCTACACAACTAAGGAAACCAAAAAAATAATCCAGGCTAATCTCAAAAAATCGCCGATGTTTTCCGGGCAGATAAAATCTACCGGTCCGAGATATTGTCCCTCGATTGAAGACAAAATTTATCGTTTCAGCGACAGGGACAGACATCAGATATTTTTGGAACCAGAGGGAAAAAACAGTAGCGAAGTTTATCCGAACGGTTTTTCGACATCTTTGCCGGAGGATATTCAACTTGAAGCGATAAAAACAATAACCGGGCTTGAAAATGTGAAAATCACCCAGCCTGGATATGCAATAGAATATGATTATTGCCCAGCGTATCAGATTAAAAATTCATTAGAAACCAAACGAATCGCAAATCTGTATTTTGCCGGACAGATAAACGGGACATCAGGTTACGAGGAAGCTGCAGGACAGGGATTATTGGCCGGACTAAATGCGTCGCTAAAAATTGATCAAGAGCCTCCGCTTATTTTGGATCGCGCCGAAAGCTATATCGGGGTGATGATTGATGATCTGGTTACCCGGTCAACCACCGAACCTTATCGAATGTTTACTTCACGGGCAGAATACAGGCTGTGCCTGCGCGAAGATAATGCCAGAGACAGATTATTTGATTATGCAAATAGATATAATCTAGTTTCGAAGGAAAAATATACTCAATTTACTGTTTTGCGGAAAGAGACCGATTTAGAGATTACAAAACTTAGAAAAATTGTCATTTCGGTTGCAAAATTGGGGAAATTGGCCGATATTTTTGAAAAGAGAGAAAATGTTTCTCTCTCTGATCTTTTAACTGTGCCGGGAGTTGAATATGATGATATTGAGCCTTTTATAGGAGAAAATGGAAGCTATCTATCAGACATTAGGGCAATAAAAGAACGGGTATCAATATTCATTAAGTATAAGGGTTACATTAAGAAACAGGAGCGTGAAGTCTCCAAATTTCGCAATATGGAGAGCCAATTTATCCCGGAAGATATGCCTTATAACGAGTTAAACGGTCTTAGAAATGAGGCACAAGAAAAATTTGCCCGTTTCAAGCCGATTTCGCTCGGCCAGGCGAGCAGGATCGAAGGTGTCACCACCGGTGATATTGCCGCTCTGTCGGTTCATCTGAGAAAATATGGTAATAAACAAAAAAATCGGCCGGAGGTGGAGTAGTTTTGTCCATTAACGACACAGATCAGATCCCTGTTTTTTCTTCGCGCGATATTTTGGCCAAATATGATGTCGATTCAAAAATCTTCTCTTATCTCAATCAAATTCTTTTGTTCAATCAAAAAGTTAATATTGTTTCACGTGAAACATCACGATCAGGCCTCAATAAAATTGCAGCGGAGTGTCTCGCTCCTCTCGAGCTGGGGATTGATATAAAGGGGAAAATATTTGATATCGGCTCTGGCGGCGGGTTCCCATCGATTGTGCTGATGCTGGCCAGACCGGCAATTGAGGGTGTCTTGATTGAACGCACCGGCAAAAAAGCAAAATTTCTTGAAACTATTGTTAATAAATTTGATTTAAAGGCAACTATCCATAATAAAGATTTGGGAGAGATAGCTCCTCATTTAGATCAAAACTCATTTGATTTCGGTTTGATGAAATATGTCAAAATGGAAAAGAAAGTTCTCCGGCCAGCATTGCAGTTACTTAAGCCGAATGGTAAGTATTTGTATTATTCAAGAATGATTACCGACGATAAGTATGGAATCAATCATTTCAGGGTCGCTGAGCGATGCTACTATCTTGATGATACGGAACAAGTTCGAACAGTCAACATAATTTCTAAATTAATTTGATATTTTTATTGCTATCTGCCGGTTTATTTATTAATCTGACTATCTTATAACAGGTTGCAAACAATTAGTAATTGAGGTCGCTGTGGCAAAAATAATTGCAATTGCCAATCAGAAGGGCGGAGTTGGTAAAACTACCACCGCTATTAATTTTTCTTCATGTCTGGCAATGGCGGAGAAAAAAACGCTCCTGATTGATATCGATCCTCAGGCGAACACTACCTCGGGAATCGGCTTTGATAAAAACACAATAGACAGATCGATCTATGATGTCCTAATTGGTAAGCAAAAGATGCTTGATATTATTTTGCCAACCGAATTGTCTTATTTGAATGTGGCGCCCTCATCGATTTCTCTGGTTGGAGCAGAGATTGAGATGGTTGGGATGTTTTCGCGGGAACTGCTGCTGGCGAAGGCGTTGGGAACAATATTAGATAAATACGACTATATCATCATAGATTGTCCGCCATCGCTGGGACTGTTGACGATTAATGCGCTAACGGCCGCGAACGGCGTGATGATACCGGTGCAGTGTGAATATTATGCACTTGAGGGATTATCGCAGCTTTTGGAAACTATTAAGCTGGTGCAGAAAAATCTTAATCCGGGACTTGATATTGATGGTGTTCTGTTGACGATGTACGACAGTCGTCTCAATTTATCTCGTCAGGTGGCCGATGAGGCGCGTAAGTATTTTGACAGTCGTGTCTATGATACTGTTATCAACCGGAACGTCCGTCTCTCGGAGGCGCCAAGTTTTGGTAAACCGATTATTATGTATGATATTCTGTCAACCGGCGCTGAAAATTATATGGCCTTAACAAGGGAGGTATTGAACCGATGAATAGAAAAGTTGTCCTGGGTCGTGGTTTAGAAGCATTGATACCGAAAAGCGAAGAGAACCAGGCGACCGATGATAGTACTTACCGTACAATACCGCTAAACCAGATTGTCCCCAATCCGGTGCAGCCGCGTCGTTTTTTTGATGAGAAAGCTTTGCAGGAACTCTCCGAATCATTGCGGACGCAGGGTGTTTTGCAGCCGGTGGTTGTCAAAAGAGCAGGAAATGAGTTCGTTCTGATTGCCGGTGAACGAAGGTATCGGGCGGCACGTCTTTCCGGTTTGGAAGAAATCCCGGCAATTGTTATTGAAGGTAAAGATGAATCCGAAATGCTCCAGATGGCGCTGGTCGAAAATATGCAGCGCGAGGATCTTAATCCGCTCGAACTGGCCGAAGCGTTTCGACAGTTGATGGATGAAGCGGGACTGACCCAGAATCAATTGGCCTCGCAGGTCGGGAAAAGCCGGGCGGCGGTGGCCAATATTTTACGTCTGCTGACCCTTCCTGAGAAAATTAAACAGATGCTTCGCGAGGGACAACTCAGCGAGGGACACGCTCGGGCAATTTTGGCGCTTGATACCGAGGTTGCGCAAGCTCGGCTGGCCGAACGGATTATCAATGAGAAGCTATCGGTGCGGGGAGCGGAAGAATCGGTCCAACGGGTAAGGAAAAGAAAGCTAATACCGAAGAAAAGAATACCGGTTTTGATGGAAGTGGAAAATTATTTGAAACAACTGCTTGGCACGTCTGTAAAAATTAAACCAGGTCTTAAGCGGGGACGGATTGAAATCGAGTATTATGGTGATGAGGATCTTGATAGAATTTTGGAACTGTTTAAAAAGATAAATTAATATGGCAACAACTAAATATTATAGCATTCTGTTTGTTCCTGATGGAGTGGAAAATCAATTCGGTCTTCGTCTGCGGGCGTGGCTGTTTAAAACTATAATAATCTTTTTCTCACTTCTTTTGATTGGGATAGTTTTTTTCTTTTCGTTTTATGGTAAGATTTTGATGCGGGCGTCGCAGGCAACACAGCTTCAATCGGAAAATGAATCGCTTAAACGGTATAAGTACAAACTGAGTCTTTTGGAAGAAAATATGAAAGAGGCACGTAAAGTAGTTACCAGAATATCAGATTTGGCCGGAGTCGATTTTGAAATACCGGAGCTTCCGCCCGATTCGGTTTTGTTTGCTGAGATGGGCAATACCAAACCGGCGGTGGTGCAAAAATCATATCCGGTGAATGAGGATCGGCCGGAGGGGCTACCGGTTGAGGGGTACATCACGCGCGGATTTTCGGATAACCCGGAAGATTTTCATCCCGGGATCGATATTGCCGGCGAGATTGGGACACCGATTTTGTCGACCGCGGCTGGACTGGTGACCCAGGCTGAGTCTGATCCGGTTTACGGTCTGATGGTAGTGATCGAACATGAGAATAATATTTCGACTTTATATGGACATAATAGTGAAATTCTGGTCGAAATCGGCCAGGAAGTATTAGTCGGGAGCCGGATTGCTCTTTTGGGTAATACCGGTAAATCGACCGCACCTCATTTGCATTATGAGGTCCGCGAAAATGGAAATCCAGTTAACCCTTTAAAATATAAATCAGGTTATGAAATACTCAACAAACAAAACTGAAGGTGGGATTATGAACACCATCATAGGAAAAGATACTGTTTTCACCGGAACCCTTGATGTCAAGGGAGCTATCCGGGTTGACGGAACGGTCAAAGGCAAAGTGATATGTTCCGATACCGTTACGGTCGGTACAACAGGTTATGTAGAGGCCGATCTCGAAGGTCAAATAGTTGTTGTGGCAGGTAAAGTGGTTGGAAATCTAACCGCGACCGAAAAGCTGGAACTTCAGGCAAAATCCGATGTCGAGGGAGATCTCAAGACCAAATCGCTGGTAGTCGAGCAGGGCGCTATTTTCTGTGGCTCCTGTAAGATGAAAGGCGGCAAGAAGGATTTAGGTTTTTTGCCTCCGGAAGAAAAAAACAATTTCAATAAGCCATTGGATGATAAGGAAAAAGAGAAGTCGAAATTTAAAATATAGCCCAAATCAGACAAATGGGTAATTGTGGATAACTTTCGCTAAATGTGGATTACTCTGCATTATAATAAGTCACAATAACTTAAACGCTCAAGATAAACTCCTGAATTATCGATTTGTCCACAACCTGCCATCCCGTTTTAGGTTGTGCCGATTATGACTGGGCCTGTTGGAGGAATAGAGAATCTCGATCAAATGTGCTTGGATAGTGGTTTATGCAAAGGATATTAATTGATGACTGAAAACAACAATGATCTTCAAGCGGTTGAAAGACTTAACGAATCTTATTCGAAAATAAAATCTGAAATAGGCAAAGTAATTATTGGGCAGGATAAGGTGATCGAGCAGTTAATTATTGCTCTTTTATCGGCCGGGCACTGTCTTTTGGTTGGTGTTCCCGGATTGGCCAAGACTCTACTTATCTCTACTCTGGCCAACATCTTAGAGTTTAAATTCAACCGGATTCAGTTTACTCCCGATTTGATGCCTTCAGATATAACCGGAACTGAAATAATTGAGGAAGATCGAACATCTGGCGGTCGGTCATTCAAGTTTGTCAAAGGTCCGGTCTTCGCGAATGCCATTTTGGCAGATGAAATCAACCGTACTCCGCCAAAAACGCAGGCCGCTTTGCTTCAAGCGATGCAGGAGCATGAAGTTACTGCCGCAGGGGAGACTTTTAAGCTTGAAGAGCCGTTTTTTGTGCTGGCGACTCAGAATCCGATTGAGCAGGAGGGAACATATCCGCTGCCGGAAGCTCAGTTGGACAGGTTTATGTTCAATATATTTGTCGATTATCCATCCGAGACCGAAGAGGAAAATATTGTCAAAGCGACCACAGTTGCGCCAAATTATAAGCTAAATAAAGTTTTGACTGGCAAAGAGATAGTAGAATTTCAGCAATTGGTCAGACGGGTTCCGGTTTCGGATCATTTAATTGAATATGCGGTCAGTCTGGCTCGAGCGACCCGCCCGAATAATGATAATTCTCCCGATTTTATCAAAAACTGGGTTTCATGGGGTGCCGGCCCCAGAGCTTCGCAATATATGATTTTGGCGGCAAAAACCCGCGCGATTCTTGATGGCCGTCCGACTCCCGGCCCGGAAGATGTCAAATTCGCCGCTCTGCCGGTTTTGCGACATCGGATTGTGACCTCATTTAATGCCGAAGCCGATGGTGTCGACACCGCGGTTATTGTGGAAAAACTTTTAGAGACAGTCAAAGCGAAAAGTTAGTTTTAAATTTTTGTAGGGCAGAACCCAAGCGAAGCGACGCGGTTCTGCCAATTTAAAAAAAAGTGAATATAATCGGCGGAACCACTAAGGGGTTCCACCCTACAAATTAATCTTCAAAGCGCTTTGGTAGGCGGATGTCCACATCTGCCGCAGTTCAAATACTAATTGACAATTTCATTCTTGTTACTATATTAAGACAAACTTCATATCGTCTTTTTGTGAATTCTGTCATTTATTTTTCCGGGAGGAATATAATGCGGGCAAAAATTATTTTTTCTTTGATAATATGTTTATTAATGGTGAGTTCATCATTTGCCGAGCAACGAAATCATCCTCAATTTGAAATTGAAATAGCCAATATAGATTCAACCGAACACTCTTACCCAGGTGTTATTCAAGGTACTACCGTATCTGTTCCCATTATAGTC
>JAUVBC010000138.1 GCA_030591405.1 Candidatus Zixiibacteriota bacterium | reverse complement strand
GTCCTTTATCCTGAAAATACTTTTGAAAAAATTATTCTGCAATCTCTTGAAAAGGGTACTCTTCAGAATTTGATTTTTGATAATACACAAAATATCGGTCATTCATTTATGCGGGGATTTATTGGCGGATTTTTGAAGTTGCCTCCTATTAAAAAGGCGCTGATGAGCAATAAGCTCCGCTCACGATTTTTGACTACGATTAAAAAGTCTGGTTGAATTTAATATTTATATCTCCTATATTAAATCTGGTAAGAGAAATTGCATAAAATTGAAGATTTGTTCGTAAGCGGCGTATATAAATAAATATAACAAGTTATTTATTTGTCACGAACCAAAATAGAGCGAAGGCAATGGTATATGTATAAATTAACCGGCACCGATGGTAAAAAATTTTATTCCTGGGATTTATCGGAGGGGACCTATCAGTTAGGGCGAGATGTGAAGGCCGATTTCAGCCTGCCGCACAAGACAGTCTCAAGATTACATGCCCAAATCGAAGTAGATTCAACCGGTGAGAAGATATTTTTGGCCGACCTTGGTAGCCGCAACGGCACTGCTGTCAACGATAAAAGAATTGAGGGTCGGACATCGGTTGGTTTGGGCGATATTATAATGTTTGGGCAGGCCGAGTTTATGCTGTTGTCTGACAGTGAAACGGTTTCGTCAAAACCATCTTTTCCCCGGACAACCCTTTCGGGTGAGGAACCTATCAAATCTGTCTTTCTTTCTATCAATGAAGCGCTAAAACCGCTTCCCAAAAAGGTTAGTGAGATGCCGGACCTTTTGCCGACAATATTTGATATGGCTAAACTGCTGGTTTTGACTGAGCCGAAAGAGGTTATGCTGGAGCGTTCGTTACAGGCGATTTCAAAAATTATTCCGGCCGAGCGGCTGATGGTGTTGTTTGTCTCAGATGATCAATCGGAGGTATATACTGCCGCCAGTATTTTACCTCAGGGTTCCAATCCCGGTAAGTTGACTTTATCGAAAACGATTGTAAATGAAATTATAACAAATAAAAATGCCATTTTAATAACCGATCCGACTAATGACCCGCGTTTTGCTGAGCAGCAGTCGATTATTATGTCAGAGATGAGATCGGCGATGGCGGTCCCACTGTTTGATGAGGGCAAGGTTCTTGGTATCTTATATGTTGACACTACCCGGCCGCTGCATGTCTATAATGATGATTACCTGCGGGTGATGGCGACATTTGGAAATATTATTGCTTCCAAACTGCTCAATTATACGCTTCTTACCGAACGACAGGAAAAAGAGGTCATCAAAGCTGAACTTAATCGGGCCTCATCGATTCAAAAATCATTGCTGGTGGCCGAACCGCCTAAAATCGACGGATACGATGTTTTTGCTTTTCAGGAACAATCGCGTTTGGTTGGAGGTGACCTGTATGATATGAAAACATTGAGTGATGGTCGTTTTCTTTTTATGGTGGCCGATGTCAGCGGTAAAGGGATGGGTGCGGCGCTTCTAATGTCAAATATTCTGGCCTCTTTCCGAATCCTTTACGAAATTGACTGTTTTGATCTGAAAGAGACGGTCAAAAAAGTATCTATACAGCTTTTTAACAATAGCCTGCCGGGTGATTTTGCCACGTTATTTATAGGGATACTTGATCCGGCCACCGGTAAAGTAGATTTTGTAAACGCTGGCCACAATCCCCCGCTTCTTCTCAGAAAAGATGGACAGATGGAAAAACTTGAACCGGGAGGTGCAATGATCGGTGCCTTTGATTTTACAACCTGGGAAGCCGACTCGGTCCAAATGTATGAAGATGATTTAATATTTATTTTCACCGATGGTGTTACTGAAGCCGATAACGGAGATGAACAGTACGGTGACGATCGAACTGAAAAATATATTTTGGAAACCGAAAAAACAACCCCCGAAGAGATTATATCAGAATTGATGATCAATATTGAAAAATTTATGAACAAAGCGCCGCATTCGGATGATATAACTATGTTGGCCTTAAAAAGGAGGGCGAACTGATGTTAAGCCCGGACCAGAAATTGGATCATTTTAAAGTAATAAGTAAAATTGGCGAAGGTGGTATGGGCGAAGTCTATCTTGCCGAGGATGAAAAACTTTCCCGTAAGGTTGCTTTAAAAGTATTACCGTACGATTTGCTGGAAAACGATGATCGACGGGAACGATTTATCCGCGAGGCCAAAACGGCGGCCAAAATATCGCATCCGAATGTTATGTCAATTTACGATTTTGGGACCTGCAAACCGGACGGCTCCGACAAAGATATCAGTTATATTGTAATGGAGCACATTGAGGGAGAATCGCTGCGGGATTATCTGGCCAATCGAAGCGTAGCAATGACCGAGCGTTTGCGACTATCAGAAAAGATTGTCAGGGGATTGGCTGCCGCGCATAAATTAAATATAGTGCATCGTGATATCAAAACCGATAATATCATGATTGATTCAAATGGTGAACCGAAGATCCTTGATTTTGGATTGGCGAAACCTTTTGATTCTGTCTTTTCTAATGATTCGGGAAATCGAACCGTTACTGCCTCACAGGATTTGACCCAGGATGGCAAAATTCTTGGGACGGTTACATATATGTCGCCGGAACAGGCTCGTGGGGAAGTTGTCGATGCCCGTTCGGATATCTTTTCTTTTGGAATTATGATGTATAAAATATTTGCCGGCGAGTATCCTTTTGACGGCGGCGACAGAGTTTCAACCATTGCCAAAATTTTGGAATCAAAGCATGCTCCTATCAGAACTAAGAATGAAACGCTTCCTTCGGAGTTGGAGCGAATTGTTGATAAGTGCCTGCAAAAAAATCCGGATGATCGATATCAGGATGCGCGTGACTTGGCGGTTGATCTACGGACATTACGTCGACAGCATGAAAGCGGAATTACCGATACTCGCTCTATAGAGATGGAAGCGTACCGGAAAAAGAAGGGCGGAATATTTAAATCGAAAATTACATATTCAATTATTGGTGTTGTTTTCATTGTTGCACTAATTCTTGCCATAATTGATAATTCAAAATCGCCCAGTCATAGTACTTTGCAGGCCAAGGAAGATGCTCTTGCAATTCTTGGTTTTGAAAATAAAACCGGTGATCCCGAACTGGACTGGCTCACCGCCGGTCTCCCTGAAATTATGATGACCGATCTGGCTCAGAGCGGTGGCGGAAAAATTATCAGTCGCAATCGGGTTCTTGATGGCCTGGCTGATAGAACCAGTGAAAATCCTCGTCATCAGGATTGTGTTGACGCGGCCAGATTGCTTGGTGCATCGACAGTGCTTTCCGGTTCGTATTATAAAATGGGTGATAAAATAAGGATTGATGCCCGGTTGGAAGATGTTGAAACCGGCGAAATACTGTTTGGTGAAAAAGTTATTGGCGAAGATCCTTTTGTACTGGTTGACAGTTTGACTCATAAAATTGCCCTGTCTTTAAATTCTCAGGAGATGATGGCCAACAATATTGAAGTCTCCGATATTACTTCTTCGTCACCGGAGGCATATAAGTATTATATCATTGGGATGGAAAAATATACTAAGAGCCTCTACGATGACGCCAAACTCGATTTTGAAAAAGCGATTGAGATCGACTCGACTTTTGCACTGCCGTATATGCGAATAGGTATGGGTTATACTTTAAAAAATCGAGGCCAATTGGGTATTCCATATTTTGAGGCCGCTCGACGTTTTCAGGATAAACTGCCGGTAAAAGATAAAAGCCTGCTTGATCTTTATACTACTATCTGGCTTGATACACAATATGACGATGCGGTTGTAAAAATGAAATCCTTTGTTGACAATTACCCTGATGATAAAGAGGTAAGATCGTTTTACGCAATATTGTTGTCGGAGCTCAGAAGAGACAATAAGGCCGCACTGATTCAGCTTGATACGGTCATGATGCTTGATCCCAGGTATATGCCGGGTCTGACAATGTATGTTGAAGTTTACTCTCGTCTGAAAGAGTATGATAAGGCAATTACTTACGCTACTAAGATGAAAGAATATTATCCCGATACACCTGATGCTTATGTATTGTTGGCAGTTATGTATCGCCAATTGGGAAAGTATGATGATATGATAAATGTCAGTGAGGAATTACTTGAAAAATTCCCAAACAATCTTGTTGTTCCCAAATTGCTGGCTTCGGTATATATTATTAAGCGTGATTTTAAAAACGCGGCAAGTTATGTGGAGTTGTTGAAAGAAAGACATGGTGACGACCCGTATCAAATGTTGGAATATTATGATAATCTAGCCAGATTATCAGTATGGCGGGGTGAATTTAATGAAGCTGGAATATTATTAAGAGAATCGGTCAATTATGCCTTACAGACAGGCGACACTCTCAGGATAATGAATCAGTATTATGATATCTCCAAATATTTCCATAGATATGGTTCAATCGATAGTGCTGTTTATTATGCTGATGTTGCCAACAGTTGGTCACCGGCCAGATTAATACTTAATTATCCGCTTACATTAATTAAATATGGAACAGAATTTGAAGATAAGGCGCGCCCGGCTCTTGTTGAAGGCGTCCGAAATCTTAAGGTATTGTTTCCACAAGAACTTTGGGGTATGTTAGATCTTTTAGAGAAATCATTTAATGCTACGGTACAGTCAGATACAGCCAAAATGATTGAGGTCATTCAAAAGCTTGATGAAGAGTATGATCAGGGTGGCTCCGGAAACTATGAGAGTCTGGGGAAATTATTGGTTTTGACCGGACGTTATGAAGATGGATTAGCCATCTTGAGCAAAAATGTTGCCGGTGATGAGCAAACAACCAACGGTTTTACCTATATGCGGAGTCTTTATTATATTGGTATGGGCAATGAAGCGTTGGGATATGTTCCCGAGGCTATTGCCAATTATGAAGAAATTTTAAAATTCTGGAACAATGCCGATATTGAACTTGATTTTGTCAGTGATACCCGCCAGCGTCTCGCACGATTGTCATCATAAAAATTATTAAGCAAGGGGACAGATATTTTCAATATCTGCCCCCAATTAAAAAGGCGGGGATTTTATAACCAGTTATTGTAGGGCAAGCCCAAGCGAAGCGATTTGATTCTGCCCTGATGGCTGATTTCATAATTGTAGATTTTATTCATAAAAAAACGGACAATCTAAAATAGATTGTCCGTCTTTTGTTATTAATCTCTTAATCACACATCAGATCAGGACCGCTTTTGTATTTGAAGTTAATCAGATATACTATATCGAGGATATTAACCATATCTTGTGCATCACCATCAACATCGGCCGATGCAAGATAGACAGGAGCAGGTCCATCTTTATATTTGAAATTAATCAAATAAACAATATCGAGAATATTAACCAAATCGTTTTCATCATCATCAACATTGCCGCAGATGTAATCGCAGGCATCGCCGATAGTATCAAAATCTAAATCTTCCTGACCGGGATTAAATTTATCCGGACAGTTATCGCACAAGGTGCCAACACCATCTGCGTCCGGATCATCCTGATCTGGATTATATATCTCGGAACAATTATCAACCGGGCAACTGTTGTCGGGGTATCCTGCGTTACCGTAACCATCATTGTCGGAATCATAACATTTAATTGTACCGGTCGTAATTATCAGAGAGTACCACTGTTCGGCATCGGTCAGTGTACCTTTATGAGAAATTGTAAGTACATACTCACCGGCCGGGGGTGCATCCAAAAAGATCATTTCCACATTGTCAAGCACGTTATCGCCGATAAAGGCATGAATTCTAGAGGTCGTTGGAATCATCAGATACGGCTCATAAACAGTTGTTGTCGCAATATGTTCGAGTCTGATATCAAGATCGTTAACCAGCATTGGGGTGATCGGGTCAAGCGATGGCGGTGGTGGTGTTCCTGGTGGGTCGGTCCAAACAATGGTAACTCGTATCGGTTCGGTACCATCACTGGATACAGGATGACTATTGGTTTCGGAATTTAATAATAATTCTTCAATGATTATATCGGTCTCAGTCATGTCAGCCGTGATCACATTGGCAGCTTTCAGAGTGTTCATCATGCCCCAGCCAAATTTATAGTCGGGTCCGGGGTAACTGCCTGCTTCATCGGCAGTATGAATGAGAACAGCTTTCATAGTTGAGGCTAATGGAGTTACAGAGCTATGAGTTGATTCATAATGTCTGAAAAGTAAATTGAGTGATCCAGCCAAATTTGGAGTACTCATCGAAGT
>JAUVBC010000343.1 GCA_030591405.1 Candidatus Zixiibacteriota bacterium | reverse complement strand
TGGCCCAAAAATATAATATCCCGGGACAAATTTCTTTGGAGGCGCCGATGCCTTGTGGGGTCGGTATTTGTCTCGGTTGTATCAAACCTTTGAAATCAGGCGGATATACCAGAGTTTGTAAGGAAGGGCCAATATTTGAGATAGGGGAGATAATTTTATGACACCCGATCTTTCGGTTGAAATAGCCGGACTCTTTTTTAAAAATCCGATCTTGACAGCATCGGGTACTTGCGGGTATGGCGAAGAGTTGGCTGATATATTTGATCTGTCACATTTGGGTGGAATTGTGACTAAAACGATTACGATGAAACCGCGCGATGGTCATCCATCGCCACGAACCGCTGAGGCAAGTTCAGGGATGCTAAATGCTATCGGATTGGCTAATGTTGGCGTTGATAAATTTATCGAAGAGAAACTGACTTATCTTGAAAAGTGCGATACCCGGGTAATTGTTAATGTGGCGGGAACCTCTACCAGTGATTATGTCAATCTTTGCGCCCGGCTGAATGATTACCCCCGGGCAGATATGGTTGAACTTAATTTTTCATGCCCCAATGTCGATGTCGGAATGGAGATCGCCACCAATGCCAAACTTGCCGAGGAAACTGTTTCAAAAGTAAAAAAGGTTTTCTCCCGGCCGGTTATTGCCAAACTTTCGCCAAATGTTACTCATATTGCAGAGATTGCCACTGCTTGTGAAAATGGTGGCGCCGATGCGGTCTCGTTGATTAATACGCTGGTTGGGATGGCGGTTGATATTAATACTTTTCGTCCCCGACTGACTAACAATACCGGGGGACTTTCCGGGCCGGCCATAAAACCGGTCGCCCTGGCTTGTGTCTATAAAGTATACAAAGCGGTTAAAATTCCGATTATCGGAATTGGCGGTATATCAAATTACTCAGATGTAATTGAATTTTTCCTCTGTGGAGCATCGGCAGTACAGATCGGAACGACTCTGTTTGTCGAACCGGATGCACCAATCAAAATTATCAAAGAACTAAAAAAATATTTATCAAAAAATAAAATAAAATCTATAAGAGAATTAACCGGTAAGGTGAGGATATATAAATGAGTGCTGTTAGCGAACTGAAAGACATACAGGAAAAAAACAATTCAATGATATGTGTCGGGCTTGATCTCGACAAAAAAAGGATACCGTCCGATTATTCATCCAGTATAAAAGGGATGTATGATTTTGCTGTTAGGATGATAGAAGCAACCTGTGACATTGTCGCTGCCTATAAACCGAACCTTGCCTTTTTTATGGAACTGGGTCCGGATGGATTGTCTTTGCTGGAAAAAATTGTCAAAAAAATACCCGATGATGTCAGAGTTATTCTTGATGCGAAAATGGGCGATATCGGCAATACTGCGGCACATTATGCTTCGGCCGTTTTTGAACGGTACAAAGCTGATTGGGTGACCGTGAATCCATATATGGGTTATGACGCAATCCGACCGTTTTTAGATTATCAGGGAAAAGGTGCTTTTGTTCTCTGTCTGACCTCAAATCCGGGAAGCCGTGAATTCCAGTTTATGCATGTGGTCAACAAACCTATCTATATGTATGTCGCCGAAAAAGTCGCTTACTGGGATAAGGAACAGAATCTTGGATTGGTCGTTGGAGCGACTCATCCCGAACAGTTGGCAGATATTCGTGGAGCCGCAGGAGATTGTCCGATCCTTATTCCGGGTGTAGGTGCGCAGGGAGGTAATCTCGAAATTGCCGCACGGGCCGGCACCGATGATTTCAAAAAATTGGCTTTGATAAATGTCTCCCGATCGATCTTGTACGCCTCTGACAACAACGAAGATTTTGACAAGGCGGCTCGGACCGAAGTTCAAAGACTAAATTCTATTATCACCGATATTCGGAATAATGTTGAGCAGGAGAAAAAAGACCGCCGCGCCGATCAGGGCCGTTAGTCTTATTCCTGTTAATAATCGGCAAGGATAGCCGATTATATTCTTAAGGAGGAGAAAGATGAAAAAATGTAATAAACTGTTTTTACTGATTATCCTGATATTTGTAATACCGACAATGGTTTTTGCCGGGATTGGAGCCAAATTCGGTTTTTCAAAAGATGCCAAAAGTGATAATTTGGATAAGGGGATGACATTAATTGGTGTCGATTACAGATTTTCGGCATTGCCAGTGATCGATTTAATTGGATCAATAGAGTATTCCTGGAAAAAATATACGGTGGATGGCATTATTATTACCGCCGAAGGGACGCACCACTTTTTTACCGCCAACTTCTCGGTTGTCAAACCATTTGAGTTATCACTTTTAAAACCTTATGCCGGGTTTGGTTATGGGTTCCATGCGGCTGGGAATTCCGCAAGTATAATGGGAGCCCCGGTCGGAGAAACAAAGAACGGAACTGGTTTTCATTTTATTGGCGGTCTTAAGGTAGCACCTCCTGCTGCGCCAATATCTGTATATGGCGAATACCGGCATTACTGGACAAATTTTGAGGACGGTAATGGAAGATATTTTACTCTTGCGGCCGGAGTTATGCTTGGATTCTAATGAAATAAGTCAAATTTTAATTTTCAGCGCCCGTTTTTCGACGGGCGTTTTTTAATATGAGTTGATTTTACAAAGTGATTTACGGTATATTGGCTTATCATTATATTCCAACTAAACATTGGAGGAATTGTGACAAGAAGTTATAGCTATTCAAAAATAGGCCAGTTCCAGAATTGTCCCCGTCAGTATAAATTTAATCATATTGAAAAAGCTACCGTTGAAAAACCGGT
>JAUVBC010000306.1 GCA_030591405.1 Candidatus Zixiibacteriota bacterium | reverse complement strand
CTTAACGAGATGCGTCAGGCGGTTAATAATGCGGTAAAGAAAAAGCAGAAAGATTCCGAAAAAGCGATTTCCAGTGAGCTCAATCGTCTCTCAGATCTAAATCAACTGATGTATACCGTTGGCGATAGAAAATCACTTATCAGACTTTCACTGGGATTTGCTATGATGCAATTCAAAGTGTCCAAAGGCTGTATCGTTTATAGAACCGATAAGGAAAATGAGATCGGTATTATTTCTGCCGATAAATTAAATGATAATGAATTCAAAGAATCTACGATAAAATGTGATAAGGACTATCTTGAATTATCTTCGAATGAATTTGATGCGCCGTTTTTTGTAAATACTGCAAATGATCACCCCCTTTATAAAGAATTTCAGGATAAAACAATCGAGCAAATAGTTATTCCATCCTGGCATAAAAGCGGCAATCGTCTAATAAATATCGCACTAAAGTGTAGTCGTAAGTTGTACGGCTTTGTAATAATGGGTTTTGACGAGGATGAAGATTCTCTCAAAGGCAGTGCCATAAAATTCCTCTCAATAACCGCCAATCAGATAGCTATCTCGCTTGAAAATATAGCCCTTTTGGAAGAAACCAGAGTCGCCTATCGTCATCTGAAAGATCTGCAGGATCAAACGATTCAATTGGAAAAAATGGCCACCAAAGGCCAGCTATCAGCTGAAATCGGGCATGAACTTAATAACTTCCTTGGTGTTGTGACAGGAAATTTATCTTTAATGGAGCATCATCTTGGAAAGGGCAACTATGAAGAACTTGGGAGATACTTAAAAAGCGCCATTGATAATCTGGGGAACATTAAAAAATTCAGCGATGGATTAATGGATTTCTCTACTTTGTCAGCTACGATGGAGCCGTGCGATATAAATAATGTCATTAATGATACTATTCAATATTTGAGTAATCAAAAGCGTTTTGATAATATAAAGATTGAATTTGTACCGTCCCCTGAGTCAATCTTCACTAAGGCTGATATTGGCCAACTTCAGCAATTGCTTTACAATCTTATTTATAATTCGGCCGATGCTCTAAATGAGAAATTTTCCAATGATGAGAAGAAGATAGAAATATCATCAATTCACGAAAATGATGGAGAAAAATTTTCTATCACTGTCAGTGATAATGGCTCCGGAATATCTGATGAATTTATTGATATTGCTTTTAAGGAACGATTTACCACAAAGGAAACTGGTCATGGGCTGGGCCTTATGGTTTGCAGACGGATTATAGAAAATCATGATGGCAAATTGTATATTGAATCCAAACATGGTGAGGGTACAATCATTAAAATCACCATGCCTTTGGTGTCAATCGAAAGTCTTCAAGAAATCCCGGTTTAATTGATATCATATCTCAAATTTGAAACATAAAAAAACGGGGTTACTGTTAAGCAACTCCGCTTTTTCAATAGTGCCGAAACCGCTTATTGTTTTAGTACTCTAATACCCCATTTTTGCGGGTTATCGGGACGCGAGGCATTAAATTCCGGGAATGAATGAGAACCATCGGTTTCAAAATAAACATAATATTTACCAGCTTCCAGTGTAATTGCGGCATTTACCATGCGATTTTTCCTGGCACCGCCGGCATGCCTGGTTTTTCGATAGGTCATTTCCCAAATTACATCACCGGTTTCTGCCTCCTCAATCCAACCGTAATCATCCATTGAACCGTCGGTGCCTTCGCCCAGAGCAAGAATTGTAATCTTTTGCTCATTTTTCAATTCAAAAGACTGGCGAACTTCTTCGTCGTCACCAATACCAGTTAAATTAACAAGAATATTACTACTTTCCGGTAATTCATCAAATGTCGGAACCGATTTGGGATCAAATTTTTTGCCCACACCATAAATTGTTATTCCCCACATATCCCTCTCGATTGGAGCCGATGTATTCCAGCGGCGATAGGCATGAGAGTCGTCGGTGACATAATATACCATATAATCACCTTTGGGAAGAGTAACCACTCCGTCAAATTTTCGATTCTTTTTACCGCCACCGGCATGTTCGGTGTTATACTCAGTCATTTCCCATACAATTTCGGTACTCGAAATATCTTCAATCCATCCGTAATCAGCGAATTCATCAGAATAACCAAACTCGCCCAAAGCAAAAATATGTAAATTGGTTTCTTTATTCAGTATAAATCCTTTTTGCTCAAATCTATTGTTTCTGACTTTTGTAATAGAAATTATAGTTGGTTCAGAGTAATCATCAACAAAATCGGTAATATTATTTCTGTCTTTCTCATTGGCTGGATATATTGTCAGGCCATAATGGAGCGGATCATATGGTGGGGGGGTGTTCCACTCGCCAAAAGCATGGCTGTCATCGGTGGCAAATCCTGCAATATAATTACCTGCGGGAAGATCAACATTGTCATTGAAATAGCGATTTTTCCTTCCGCCACCGGCCCAGGAAGTATTCCACTTATCCATCTGCCAGACTTTTTCCCGCGTGTCGGCATTCATGATCCAGCCAAAATCGACAAAAACGCGGTCGCCGGAAGAGTATTCGCCGATCGCAAGTATCTTAAGTGACAAATCTTTTTTGAGGGTGAATCCTTTCTTTTCCAGAAAATCATCCTCCGGTTTGGAAAAATCAATTATCGCCTTTGCTTTTACATATTCAACCGGATTGAATTTAACAAAAGTGCCGCTGGGTGCACGAATAGTAAATTTTAGCTCATCAATTTCATCAAAGAAATCGTCATAATCGCCACCAAGAATATATGTATCGCCATCATCATCCGAGCCAAATATTGCTTCAAGGACATTTCCGACATCTTCAAAATCCTTAATTATAATATTTCCATCGCTAAAAATAAAAGATTCGCCAACAAAATAGATAATTTCATATCTGCCGGTCGGCAGGCTGATATTATCAGTATATTCCCTGAGGGTACGGGATCTACGATACCTTTTGGTATCCTCATCGGCCAAAATCCATACCGGTTCTCTCGTATCGGCATCAATTATCCAGCCATAGGCCATCATATAATCGGAACGTTGGAATTCCGCCCCAATCGCCTCGATTGAAATTTCGGTCTTATTCTTTAATTCAAAGCCATCGACAACTAAATCGCCTCGGGAAAAATCGGAAAAATCGCAAATAATATCATTAGCAGAAATCAAAACGGGCAATGCCACAATAAAAAAGGAGAAGGTCGCCCAAAAAAGAGTTCCCCCGGGGTGAGATTTATGCTTCATAGTTTTCTCCTTCCTT
>JAUVBC010000185.1 GCA_030591405.1 Candidatus Zixiibacteriota bacterium | reverse complement strand
CCGTAAAAGTACTCCTGTTCCACATAGATGCCTGGATTAGTGAGAATGAAATCCACTTCCCCCTTTTCGACGGCCACATTGATTTCATTAAATGGGAGCGGTTCAATTTCAAATGAATATCCGGGGATATTTTTTGTCAGGTAGTCGGCGGTTGGTCCCCATTTTTCCTGACATCGTTCCGCACCGCGTTTGGCGAGAACACCAATTTTTATAGTATGATTATCCTCATTTGCATTTGATATTATGCTGACAGATAAAAAAGCAATTATCAAAGTTATGCAAATCAGTATCAATGGCCGGAATAATTGATATAGCTTTTTTGAAATATTGATATTAGTACCTTTTTCGTATTTCATTCTATTTCTCCATCTCTATAATAGTGAATGCCGGCAAGCGTTGAACCCCCGTAATAAATTATAGGCGGCATTCAATTTTTCTTATACGTATCATTTTATATCGGCAGATTGTTCAAAAACCATACAGCGTTTTCATGCTTATTTTATCTTAATAGTCCGCTATTCTCCTGACAATTGCTCAATAAAAAAAACCTCCCGGTTGGGAGGTTTTTGAAAATCTGATTCTGCAGGCACGGCTTGCCATTTTGTTCGTTGAGTTAGATTTCCGCAGCTATCTGGCTTTTTCCTCTGACCATTGTAATTCCTTAACAGCCGGTTCGACCGATTCTCGAGTTACGTCTTTTTTTAGAAATAGTATTGCCCATTTATATCTAATAGAATTAAATGTCAAAAACAAGGTTGGCAAAATTACTAAAAGAATCAAAGTGCCGAAAAGTAATCCATAGGCAACCGAAACCGCCATCGGAATTAAAAATTGCGCCTGACGACTGGTTTCCAATATTAATGGAGCGAGTCCAAGAGCGGTCGTTAAGGTTGTCAATAGAATTGGACGGAATCTGGCAACCCCTGAGTTATAGACGGCATCATAAACCGTCTGTCCCTTGCGAAGGTTCCGATTTATTTGATCCACAAAAACAATGCTGTCATTGATAATAATTCCCGACAACGCAATAATTCCAATCAGAGATAATATATTGAGTTGCAGTCCCTGTATTCCATGACCCCAAACGGCGCCGAGGATACCGATGGGGATAAGTGAAAATATGATTGACGCCTGTGCGTACGATCTGAAAACCAAAATAATGAGAATGAGCATTCCCAGCAATACTATTGGAAAAACAATTTTCATTGAGTCGGTCATTTTGGCCTGCTCGCGAGACTGTCCCTCAAACGATGCTTTGACGCCGTCAACCTGAGCCATTATTTTCGGCAGAACATCGGTTTTGATCTCATTCAATATGGGCGGTAAGTCTTCATCGATATTAGCCTGATTTGCCTCGACCCTGATCTCTCTCATTCTGTCAAGGTGATTGATCGAGGTGACACCTCTTTCAATACTGTATTCGGCCAGTTCACTGAATGGGTATTCATCACCGCCGTTTGTCCGTATCCGCATTTGGTCAAGAAAACCGAGCGCACCGCGATCTTCGATCCGATAACGGACCCAAACTCGGATTTCATCGCGCCCACGTTGAATCCGCTGAATCTCCTGCCCAAAAAATCCCTGGCGAACCTGTCCGGCGACATCCTGAAGAGTCAAACCAAGAGCATAAGCCTGAGGTTTTAATTTGATATCAATTTCACGTCGGCCTTTTTGATCGGTATCAGTGACATCTTTTAAACTGCTAAACTGTTTTAATTCAGCAACAAGAAGATCCCTGGCCTGGTTAAGTTGTTCAAAATTAGTGCCGAGCAGACTGATTGAAACCGGTTTGCCAAATCGCCCAGCCGACCCAAAGGTAATATTTTGAGCTTCAGGTACCGGGCCGACCGCCTCACGAATACGATTAGCGATTACGTAGCTATCCATATCACGCACTTCACCGTCCAAAAGCTGGATTAACAAGCTCCCGGTATGGCCGCCTATCTCTCCAAATGCATTTGAGCCGATATCTCGTTTGATGCCAAGAATCAACTGGCGGCCGTCATCTCTTTCATCCGTCATCTCTTCATTGACTTGCCAGCATATTTTTTCAATCTCAGCTAACAGTGAATCGGTCTGCGCCTCCTGACTTCCTGATACTAACGAAATATTTATTGGCACTGTATCGCCGTCAACATTTGGAAAAAATGTAACCCCGATAATGCCGCCGCCAACTAGCCCGATCGTCATCATTACCAATGCCGCCGGGGTCACAATTGTGATCCACTTATATTTCAGAGAAGCTCTTAACAGGGGAGCATACATTTGAAAAGTCAGATATTTAATTGCTTTTTCTATTTTTTTTCTCAGTTTGGTATCGCTTTCATGCGAGCTTAATCCTTTGGAATGGGCCAGATGCGACGGAAGAATCAAAAATGCTTCGATCAATGAAAATATCAATGACGCAATCACAACCAGAGCCATCTGCCACATGAATTTGCCGATATGCCCATCCAGAAAGAAAAATGCCATAAACACAATTACAGTTGTGGCAATCGATGTAAAAACCGGAGCGGCAACCTCAGTAGCACCATCGATCGCAGCCCTCAGCGCTGATTTGCCCCGTTCATAATGAGCAAAAATATTTTCACCGACAACAATTCCATCGTCGACCAGAATACCGACCACAATAATCATCCCAAAAAGAGAGATAACATTTATCGTGATCCCCCAAAAAGCGGCAACGATAAACATACCGGCAAACGAAAAGGGGATGCTGACAGCCACCCAGAAAGATAGGCGCAGATTGAGAAAGAACCCCAGTGCGATCAAGACCAGAAATAATCCAAATATCCCATTTCTGGTTAATAGCGTTATCCTTTGCCGCAACGGAATTGTGCGATCATCCAAAACCTCCGCTTTAACGGCACCATTATTGAGTTTAAATTCTTCCAGCTTAGCCTTGGTCAAATCGGCTATCTTGAGAATATCTTCGTCTTTGGTCTGGTCGATATTAAGAATCAGAGCATTTTGATTATTATAGTATCTTTTATCCGGACTGTCTTCCCATTGTTCTTTGATAACAGCAATATCCTTTAAGTAAATCAGAGTTCCATCCGAAGTGCCCCTGACCACAATGTCACCAAGCTCTTTAGCCTGATAATCCCGACCGTAGGCACGGATAAGAATTTCCTCATCGGCAGTTTCAAATTTACCGCCGGAGATATTGATATTGGCGGTGCGTACCGCCGTGGCGATCTCATTGAATGAGATATTGTAACGTCTTAAATTTGCCTCTGAGACTTCAATAGAGAATTCAAGATCGGGAAGACCCTCAATATCCACCTGAGAAATTTCCGGCATCGCAATCAGATCATCACGGAACTGCTCGGCGATATATTTCAGGTTATATAAATCGGTCTCACCGTACATAACCACCGATAACGATCGAGTCCGAAATTTTTGTTCGAATATTACCGGCTTTTCAGCGTCAACCGGAAATGAATTTATTTGGTCAATAGCATTTTTAATATCGGATAGCGCTTTTTCAATATCGGTACCTTTGGATATCTCAGCGGTTACCGTTCCGGAATTTTCGCGCGAAACTGAAGTAACGCGGTCGATTCCCTCCAGCCCATCAAGATTCTCTTCTATCTTAAGAACCACACTTTCGGCCACCTCTTCTGGGGAGGCGCCGGGGTAAATGACCCGGATTGTAATATTGTCAGGCACTATCTCCGGGAAAAATGAGTATCGTATCTGGGTCAAAGACATAATACCAAAAAATATTACGCTTATAAACAGAACCGAAACCCAAACCGGATAACGAATTAAAAAGGTGGTGATTTTATTCATGCTCGGCTCCGGCATCATTTAGCATCATCTTTGATTGTGCCGACATGCCATCATATATTCCCTGCATCGCCTCGATCACCAATGTATCACCATTATTTAAACCGCCGTCGATAATTGCCGAGCCGTTTTCCTTGCGAGTTATTTCTACTTTTTGAAATTTAAGCTGACCATTTTTTATTAAATAAACAAACTCGTCGTTATACAAAGCCTTATGAGGTATTGAAACAGCATCCTCAATATTATGACCTGTGATTTCAACCTGAAAGAAAACACCTTCAAGAATAGGAAGCTGATGAAGATTTTCAATCGAGATAAATACTTGAATCGTTTGTGTTCGTGGGTCAATCGTTTGGCCGATCCGGGTAATTTGTCCGGTCCACGTACCGCTTATCTCCGATGAAACTAATTTTACCGGTGCCTCCCGGTTTATCCACTGCACATCCTGCACCGAAACCGGAACTTCGACTTCAAGTTTTTCAAGATTAATAATTTCTCCAAGAAGGGTGCCGATTCGTGCTGTTGATCCATCACGCTGATTGGCTGACACAATTGAACCATCAAATGGTGCATAAAAATAATGTTTGGAAAGTCTTATTTCAAGATCGCGAACAGAAAAATATAATTTATAGACATTGAAGCGTGACAAAAACAGTTTTATCTTTTGATTATCGGTTTCGGGCAATTTCTGTAGTTTGTTATCAAAGCTGCAATTGTTAAAATATTCCTGCCAGATATCATATTCTTCAGGAAAATTACTTTTTATCTCTGAAAGTAAAGTTGCCAGCGCTGTCATCAAATCACTTTTAGTACTGTTAAGCGCGAGCGTCGCCTGACGATTATCTACTTTTAATAACAAATCGCCTTTTTTAAATGATTGAGCCGGTTGAAACGGAATATTGCCTGCTTGCAGGATTCCTGATACTTCGCTATAAAGCTGAATCGGTTGAACACTGGCTACTCGGCCATAACCCAAAATTTTGGCCGGCGTGCTGGTCAATTTTACAATCTTTGTGTCGACAACTTTGGTCTGCGGTTTGTTTTCTCTTTTTGATTTATCGCCGCCCATATTAAGGAACAGCCACATAATCAACCCGCCACATATTAGGATCACAATCGGTATTAGTATTTTCATTTTTCCAGTCATCTAATATTCCTTTTATTCATAGACAATTTATTTATCCAAAAGATTACTATTATAGCTTAAAAACCAATTATTTCAATCAAATAACCTCATGGAACCAAAAATGTTCCATAATAACCACCGATTTACCGTTTTATCCGTAGCTATAGATGTAAAACAGGGATAAAATTGATTTCGATAGAAAGGAT
>JAUVBC010000171.1 GCA_030591405.1 Candidatus Zixiibacteriota bacterium | reverse complement strand
TATTTACCCAATCGGTATACATTAGAAATCGTTGATGATAGGTAGAATTTTCGCGGCGGTGCCTTTCTTCTTTTTCAAGGCGAATCTCCATTAATAAGGCAAACGCCTTTTTGGGATTACCATCTTTGACCGATGCAATAGCATTGTCAAAATTCTGACTTTTATAGTATGGATAAATCAAGACTGCTTTATTAAGCATATCAATCGTTTGCGTGGTATAATCTCCCGAAAGACTGAAATCCTCCCGATTGATCTCATTTAAAATATAGGTTATTGCCAAATTGAAATAAGCATCAGCATAATAGACATTCTGTTTGATTGATTCTTCAAATTCCATAATCGCCCTGCGGCAGGACCCATTTCCCTGAAAAGCCTCACCAAGACAATTGCGATAATCGGCATAGGACGGTTTCAATTCAACTGCTTTATTTCCTGCTTCAACCGCCTCATCATAATTTTTTAAAGCCAGCGCGGTACGACAAAGATAAAACCAGCCTTCATCGAAACTCTGTTTCATCTTTACCACTGATCGAAATAGCCGCTCGGCCTCCAAATATAGTTTTTTATAGTAAAGTGCAATTCCAAGCTGCTGCATCGATTCCAGAGAACCTTTTTCGATAATATCATTAAAACATTTAAGCAGATACTCCAACTCTGATTTTTTTTCACCATGCGCCGACTTAACCATATTAAGAATTTGATCTTCTGATATCTCTCCTGAATGCGGGAGAATATCAGCATCGACAAACTCCCCGTCGATAAAAATTGAAGTCTTCACAACACCCTGCTCGGTATCATTAAGGGTTTGTATCATAAATTCCTTTTCACCCTCAACAATTCGGCTATTTAATCGATATGATTCCATAAATTATCTCCAGTTTTTCACTGTCCAAAGATCGCCTTATTCAAGTCAAACCAACTATGGCAAATTCTCCTCTGAAATGTATAACAATTTTTATACGTCAAAGCCATTGTTATCAATTTCCAAAAACTCCCAGAGCATCACCCATTAATACAAAGGTGCTAATTCCGCCAACAATGGCCACCCACTCGGTAACTCTCATTCCCAACAATCCACCACTTTTCCTTGGAAGGACTATTACATCCTCGGGTCTGATAAAAACACGCCCGGCAATCGCTTCATTGGTATATTTCTTAAGATTCACCCTTTTTATCTGAGTGCCAGCTCCCGCTTTGCTAATAATTCGCGCCTTTTTAAGATTCGCATCCGAGGTCGGCCCACCGGCCAAAGCAATTGCATCTAAAATGTCAATATTTCTTTCAAGATTGACAGCACCTGGAACATTGACTTCGCCAATAACATAAAACAGATTTCTCAATTCCTGCGACTGGCTTAATGTCGATGCCGGAAGTCCGGCCGGGGTCCGGGGTAACTCGATGGTATCCCCGGAACGAATCTGTGGTAATTCTTGAAGCTTACCACTGGTAACCAACTCTCTGACATTGACCGTCACCACCTCACCGGCATTTTCACCGCCTCGAATTATAAGAACGCGGCCCAGATCACCCAATTCGGTCGCTCCGCCTGCCTCGTTGATAATCGTCCATAAATCCGGAATAACTTCATAGGTGTATTTCCCCGGTGCCAGAATCTGTCCGGAAATAAATACTTTCTGATTATTATATTCGGCAACGCGAACCACCGCCTGGGATATGACGCTATTATAACGGCTTATTTGCCGAATAATATCTCGCTCCAATTGGGCAGTTGTCTGACCAGCAGCTTGAATTTCGCCAATAATATCCAGAGAAATTTTTCCATCACGCGTTACCTTGACGGTGGCATCAAGATTACTATCCTGCCAGAATCGTATTTCCAAAACATCTTCAGAGCCGATTACATAAGGCTGTTGGGCGTTCGCAGAGATGGAAATCAAAATCGCCGAAAATAGAAAAAGTAAAACTTTCGCAAACGGCGTTTTATAGATATTAGTTTTTTTGCAATCTTTTATCACTTTTCACCTTCCCTGGTCTATCATTATTGAAATCGGCCTATTTCCTTGTTTCATTAAGTCCGATTTGACTAAAACTTAATTATAATACAGTCTTTATGTCCCATCGGATGATTTTAAATCATATTTTGATTCAAATAATCGAGAACAATTTCTGCCCTCAGCTTTGGCCTGCAAAAGCGCCTTATCGGCCGCTTTGATAAGATCATCAACCGAACTGGCATCAATGGGATAAACAGCCCCGCCAATTGAAACCGAATATTGCTGTTTATCGGATACGCCATCAAGAATTAATGGACTGGATGCGATTCTGCCTCTGATTCTATCCATAGAAAGACGGGCCCGATTGCGGCCGGTTTCAGACATTATCACGCAAAATTCATCTCCACCATATCTCGAGATCAAATCAATCGAGCGGACCGAATCGGATAAAATATTTGCCAGCGAGATCAGCAGCTTATCCCCTGCGGGATGACCATAATTATCATTGATTATTTTCAAATCATCAACATCAAGAATCAATAAAGCGAGTGAACGTCCATATCGGGCGGCGCGTTGCAGTTCTTCGGCAAGACGTTTTTTAAAGTACCGATGATTATAAACACCGGTCATGCCGTCGGTATATGACATTTCCTTAGCCCGTTCATATCGACCGACATACTCAATCAAAGGAATGGCATTGCGCCAATAATCCTGAACATACTCTTGAGAATCATCTTCTATTTTATTATTGTTCCATGCAATAACCGCTTTTTGATTATTTATCCAGGGAATCGTGGCGATGTTGTCGATCTCGCCATTTATGTCGCCAAAGCGCTTACTGATTTTGGGAAATTCCAAAGAGGATTTATTCTTATCAAAAACTTCGCCGGGCTGAAGCTCATTTAAAATCAAATCATAGTTTTCTTTCAGTGCCTTATCAATACTATCTTTAATTTGCAGGTTGATGGAAAGTGATGAATCATCGTTGGATGATGAATTGACATATAAAGCAATCTTATCAAAATTGCCCTCTTTTTTTAATGTCTTTGTCAATTCAGCTACAAGCTCCCGGCTGTTCTTGATCTTCAAATATCGGTTAAGATCGCGTCTGGCAATTACCTGCTCAGTCTTGCTCGAATTATTAGTGGTGGACGTATTTTTCAACTGATTTTCATATCTCTTAAGTTTCTTCTCTTGCTGTCTGATATGGTAGGCGGCTGACAGGCTAAATGCCAAAGCTGTGGTCAGAAATCTTAAGGAAGCATTTGTAGAGGATAGCTCAGTTTCAATAAAATAAATCCCAAAAAGATTGTTTCTCAGAAAAACCGAAAAGAAATAGTTGAAATTCTGATCTTTTAACTGAAGCATCACTTCCGGCGACAACATTGCGGTCAGTTCCGATATCTCGGTTACCTCGGAAATCGATCTTAATCTCTCCTGTAATTCGTGAGTCAGGGTTATCGAAAACTGTTTCAAGCTACTATCATTCACGCCAATAGCATGATTAGCGCTAAGGGTTGATTTTTTAAGCTTGAGAAAAACAATTTTTGAGCATTTCAGATAATCTCTCAGAATATGAGAAACCCGTTCGGCTATATCGGGCAATCGCCCCGCCTTGGCATTATCAACAACTGATGAAATCAGCTCATTAATCGCCTTTTCATCGAGAAGAATAGCACCCTTAGTTCGACGCCATCTGATCAGAATCGACAGCGACAAACCAACTACCAAAGTAGCCAAAACCAATATTAAAATATGCTCTAACATACAGTTATAAAATAATTTACCTCATTATAAAGGTAATAAATTATTATAAAATGTCAATCAAAATAAGTTTTGTCGGACGTAATTTATTAAGGGGCAATTATTTATCAGTTTCGCCAAAAAAGCGCCGGGCATCCTTGGTAGTCTCAAACGATTTAATTATTTTGTCAAACTCAAGAAGATAATAGTTCTCAGAGACATTTGGAATCATATTGGTCAGAACAATTTCTCTCTCTTTTTCCTGAATTTGCGCCGAAGCAGTTATCAAAGTGCTCCATCCGGCGGTTGAAATATAATCAACCGACGAAAGATTTAAAATTGCCGCATTGCCTTCCCCGGCAATAATGCTGGCCAGTACTTTCTCAAGCTCCGGCACAGTCATAGCGTCTATGATTCCGCCAATATTAACAATTGTTATATTGGACGGTATCTCTTCCGATATGGAAATTTTTAATTCAGCCATAATAATTAGTAATTAATTCTTTTTTACGAAAAATCCTATTAAATTTTTGCTCTTATATAATGGTGGGACGAAATGTAATGTCGGCATTTTTCATAATTTCTAACAAATCTCATATATCCTAATTATAACATATCAATAATTTAATTGACGGCTATTTGCTTTCAATAGAATTATATTCTGCTTTGCCACTATCACAAATCCTGATAACCGTCTGAAGTGCCGTAACTTGAGGTAAAATGGATAGCGGAAAAGAGACAGTTATTATTTCACCATATATAGGACCATGAATCACTCCAAGAGCATCTAAATCGCTACCATCTCCCGTATAATTAATCATTACACTAATATATAGAATGTCTCCTTCAAATCTCATAGCAACACAATTGAACGGATCAAATTCAGGAAGGTCGTAAGAGTATCGTGTTATGTCTTTGGGATTTTCTTCCGCTTGCTCTTTGGAATTACTGTTTTCTGGTTTATCAGCTTCAGAAACAGTTGAATCTATTAACAATGAATCGTCGATAGAATCAAAATTCTTCTCAGTAATCTTATCACTGGAAATGGTGGCGGATGAATCAATTGTTATTGCCTTTTGTGGGCTTAGTTTCAAGGCAGTTGAATCATAATAGTAATTATATAAATACTCAAGTTCGGAGCTACATTTGGAAATTTCCTCACAATAGCCTTGCCCTGCTGATAACAATAAAATCACAAGAACAAAACCAACTATATACTTGCCCATAAATACTTCTCCCTCATAATAACAGTCAAGACAGAAAACGATTTTGCATCAAGATAAACATATTAATAATTAAATATAGAATAATTATTTCGGTTGCCATAAGTATTTTTTCAAATCAATTGAATCATCTGCTTTAAATACAATTTTTTCATCCTCAAGCATCGCCTTTTGGATCTCATATCCTGAATTCGGTTTCAATGAAATTTTACCATTGCTGTTTATCACCCGGTGCCAGGGAAGTTTTTCCTTATCTGACGATGTATGCAAAGCCCGCACAACCTGCCGCGCTGCCCGAGGACTGCCAGCCAATGCCGCAATCTGGCCATAAGTGGCAACTTTCCCTCGTGGAATTTTCTTTATGACTTTAACAACCTTTTGATGAAAAGAAATTTCCATATTTGAAAATCTGGCTTTAAATTGACTTAAAGATTAAATATGCACTGCAAACTTACAGACATCGCCGCCCTGCAAAACCGATTCGACAATCTCAATTTCTACCGGCCGACCTAATATCCCTTCCCAAATCCTCTGGCACCACCCGGCGTTTAAGACGGCAGAAATTCTGATGGAGCTGCGTAAAAATAATATTTCTTCCCGGGTATTTGACAGCGGCCTTGCCGTTTCACTGTT
>JAUVBC010000149.1 GCA_030591405.1 Candidatus Zixiibacteriota bacterium | reverse complement strand
GGCGGAGTATTTTCCACGCAAACGTAAACGTCACACTCAGCATAAGCACCACATTTGTCGGTTATACGGATAGTAAAGGTGTTGTCACAAACATCTTCACCCTCGGTAGTCCAAATAATATGGCCTGTAAACGGATCGAATGTATTCGGAACCGGTGAGTCGCCTTCAAGGCTGTAGGTAAGAGTTTCGCAATTGTCATAGTCCATACCAGTAACATCAATCACGACTGTTTCACCAAAGTGAACATTCATGCTACCAGGACAGGTAATTTCCGGAGCCTGGTTAATGATGGTAAGGGTGCCACTAACAAAGTCAGGGGCCAACTCAACAATAGGATCACAACCTACAAATAGCGAACCATGAGTGAACGGATCATCGACAGTAGCGCTGGCTACAGTAATCGCTCCATCGCAGAGATCAGCAGTTTCAAAATGAAGCGTTCCAATTGTAGTCGTTCCGGCTGTAAGACAGACATCTCCTGGGACAGCGCCCATAAAGCCGTAAACACGAACTAAGTTGCCGACAATTTCATAATCCTCTGAAAACGATAAGTCTTCCTGAGTAAATGTGAAACTGGTGAAATCTCCACTAACGGCAAAGATTGCTTCAAAAGCGCCAAGATCATCAACACTCGTAACGTAAACACTCATGTCAGCGGTCACGCAACGCGGGACATCTTTATTCTCAAACGATATCGAGTAATCCTGCGCGGCTGCGAACGAATACGTGAAAAGGAGTAAGAATGAAGCCAGCAACAAAGATAAATACGATTTTCTTTTTTGCATCATTATAATGCTCCTTTAAACAATTTAAAGGTTCATTAAACTAATTAAGTAATAGGTATCTTTTAAAATTAACTTCTAAAAAATATTCCCATTAGATTCCGAACTTATGCTACCAACGAGGTGTCGGATTAACCTCGCCCCAAGTCTTCCGAACAAAAGTAACAATCTTCAAATCATTTAAGATTCCGATAAAATCAGAAACTAAAAAGAATTTGAATCTGTTTCTTAGTCGAAATGATTGAGCTTTGTTTTTGGAAATATCGAAATAGTTACAAGATGTTTCCATCCTATGACCATCTCAAAATATGTAAAGGCCTGTCAATAAGAGCTTAAATAAGACTGTAAGATCATATCAGATATAACCTTACATAAGGTGCGCCAGCCGCTTAACAGAAGTGATTCTATAACACAACTATTCCCTGGACAGCAACAGTATAACATATATTTGTTGTTTGTCAAGTAAATAATTAAAATAATTGAATAATATTGTAATTACTATCGCCTGTAGTAATACAATCGGCTAATTTGGCCCAACTTTCACTCAAATTATTATTTGATTAATCGGCAACAATTCTATTCTTATTGAACAAATTCAGGCCCAAAACGAATCATATTTGAATGGAAGGGCTAATGATTTTTAATCAAATACGAGCTGCTAATTTAAAAAAAACAAAATATCTTAAGCCAAAACGAGGGCAGAAAGCAGTGCCAAACAGCCAATATTTTTCCAAAATATAGCTTGCAGATGAAACCAAATATAGCCGTCTATTTTATAAATATAGTGATAATTTTCACATTATATTTCACTTGGCAAGTCGCATATCTGTAGATTTCGGGAAATATCTTGATTGATTTTGTGAAATTATTCACAATATAAGCTGGAAGTAAAAAACAATATGGCCAAATAATCCGTAATAATTCATTTCGCCAATATAAATAATTTAATAATTTTGACCATTTTACAAAAAATAAATCATCCAGATTTGTGGTCGATTTCTCGTAACTATGTGAATTATTTCACAATATAAGTCAAAAATATAACCCAAAATCGGTTTTTGAGAAGGCTGAATCGGACCTTAAATCAGCGTCTAAAATTTATATGAGAGGCCACCTGAGACCAAATAAAGGCGGTTGTTATCGCTTTGATTTTCGTGAAATTCGAGATCAAATGACAGCAAAATGTCGAAATTAAGGTTTCCAAAAATAGCGGCGCTACCGATAAAATTGGCCCGGTCAAACAGAAATTCGGACCAGTAATCAGAGTTGCTTTTATAGATTCGTTTTCCAAATTTGTTTTCAATCATAAAAAACAGCTTCTCTTTTCCAAAGTAATCGGCTCCAATTGTGGCCATAATTTCGGTGTAATCGTCGTCATTTGTATTGTCAGAATTGATATTCAAGAGCTCTATTTCTGGCCCAAAAAAGGCTGAAAACGACAAAAATTCACCAAAATTTCGTCCGGCCAAAACGCCCAGACGAACCAGATAATAATCATCGTTTATAAAATCATCCTGCGCAAAATTGAAATATTCAACATTCTGTTTGGCTGTCAGAAAGTAGTTTTTACCCAGCGGCATCTTGGTATCACTATTGAAACTCAGTAATAAGTAATCATCCCGACTGTCTGGATGACCATAATTTCTCCATTCAAGGCCAAAATCAGCCGTCAAATAAGCCCCCAAAACAGTTCCAAAATAACCGAGATTTCCCCGAAAAAGAGAATAATCGAGCTGATTTGAATCAGGAACATCTCTTATTTCAAAAGCCGAATTGAACGAAATTGAGTTAAAATCATTGGTAAAAATACCAAATCCAAGCTCAATACCGTATCTGGAATAATTATATATATATGTTTCAACCGTGTCAAATATGACACTTTCGGTATAGATCCGGGAACGAAAATCGGTATTATTTGACAGTTGAAAACGATAATCGAGATGGCCATTTAAAATCGTCAGCTCATCACCGGGAGCAGATTCACCTTTATAATTCTCTTTCATTTCTAATCTGAAATTGCCCTCAAGCCGGCTTTTTTTCCATTTTTTGTCTACCCGGCCATAACCGAGAATCCGAAACAGCTCTCCTGTCTGCTCCCAACCGATTTCATAGTTTTGCTTAAAATTACTGTTTCCCGGATCAGAACTGTAACCCAAAAAGAGAAAACCTTTTTTATCATCAAGATAATCCTTCTTCAAAAGGATAGAATTCAGCGATGAATCGGGGCTCAAAGAAATGCTGTCAGACTCAAGAAAATATTCCTGTGATATATAATCATAACCAACCCCGGCCCGTAAATTAAAACCGCCGGAACTGTCGGCAAAAACAGCTCCGGCATTTATAATAAACAAACCAAGCGCCAGTTTTATCAATCGAATTAATTGCCGCAAATTTCTATAACCCCGCTAACTTTTTGGCCTTTCTCAAGTTGATTTGGGCCGCTTTAATATTGGCGGCACAGGCATCGGAATCACCGGCCTGGCATAAACGTTCCGCTTTTCTGAGGCTATTCTCCGCTGTTTTGAGCAGTTTCTGGGCCTTTTTATTGCCATTTTCTCTAATTAAAATCGACACTCTATCCATCTCCGTTTGAAGACGATTTAGTTGCTCGGTCTGAAAATCGGTACCCTGGCAGATTTCAATAACAGCATTAAGGCGTTGATTCATTGATCTGAGCCTGTTTTCAAGCCCTTCAAATTCCTTGTTATTTTGTTCTCTTTTAATATTTTCAAACTGGTTTTTGACTTCGTTTAGTGTCTGTTCTGCCCTTTCACTGTCGCAATTTTGTATCATATTTTCCAGGCGAATAATCTTATTTTCAAGCCTGCCGATTTGGTTCTGCAATTGCTCCAGATTTCCATTCATTTCCTTAACCCGTTCGATCAGCCTTTTGAGACTGTTTTCGACCTGGCGTGAAAGTTTAAGAGCTGGTCGCAGCTGCTGATTATGATAAAATTCGCGGGCGCGACGCTGATTTTCTCGGGCGGTATTATAAAGCGATTCGATCTTTTGCCCGGCATCGACTGGCATATTCGTCCTGATTCGATCAAGAAATTTTTCCGTTTTTTCAAGCTGGCGGCGGACCAGATTTTCATTTTCATTAGCCTGCTGATTAAGCATCGCGGCATTTTTGGCTTGTTCTCTGGCACTGTAAGTCAATGTAATACCGTTTGTATAATTCCCGGCCGTCCCCATGCTTCTGGCTTGTTTCTGAATCTGCTCAGCCAGCCCCAATAATTCGATGCCTTTATCAATCTTAGAGTTTAAAATAATATTTCTGGCTTGATTGATAACTTCGCTGGTGTTTCTAAATTCCTGCTCAAAACGATTTTGAGTCTGTTGCTGTTGCATTTGACCATAAACCAGCGATGGAACCACAAACCCGACCAATAAAGCAACTATTAATATTTTTGGCAATTTTTTCATAATTTTCTCCTTTTTTAAATTCAGAGAAATAAACATCAATCTTTGTGCCGAAATCGACAGCATTTTATTTGACTGTGCAACAAGTAGTTATAATTACTCCACATATTTTTTTCACAAATATCCGTACCTTCTGGTACTATTTGACCGCTATTGTCCATCTAATTGGTGAAATTTCATCCTTGAATATAGCCTGCGTCTGGTAATTTTCAGCAGTTTGGCCGCTTCGGTCTTGTTACCATTTGCTTTTTTTAACGCTTCTTCAATCATCTGTTTCTCGGCACCTTCCAAACCTGAGGAAGAATCAGCAGGTGAAATAACATCAAGTGGGACTCGTTCGGTTTCATCCTCTATCCCAATATGCTCGATTTCTATCTTATTGCCGGCGGCCAAAATCATCGCCCGTTCAAGGATATTTTTTAATTCTCGAATATTCCCCGGCCAATCATATGATTTAAAAAGAGCAATTACTTCGTCCGATAATTGAGAAAAGGCATATTTTTTTTTATTGAGAAAATACTCTGACAGCTCTTTGATGTCGTCTGTCCGCTCAGCCAGAGTCGGTATTTCAACCGGAAAGACATTAAGACGGAAAAATAGATCTTCACGAAAATTGCCATTTTTCATCTCTTCTTTCAGATTTCGATTAGTCGCCGCTATAATCCGCACATCGACCGATACATTATCAACCCCGCCGACCCGAATAAACTGCCGTTCCTCCAGGACCCGCAACAGCTTGGTTTGTAGCCCTGCCGAGGTTTCTCCTATTTCATCAAGGAAAATAGTGCCGCTGTCGGCCAGTTCAAACCGTCCCCGCTTTTGCGCCACTGCTCCGGTAAAGGCACCTTTTTCATGTCCAAAAAGCTCGGATTCCAGCAATGTCTCGGTCAGGGCGGCACAGTTGACTGCAATAAAAGGTTTATCTTTGCGGGTCGAATTATCATGGATCATCCGAGCCGCCAACTCCTTCCCGGTGCCGGAGCGGCCAATCAATAAAACGCTGGTATCGGTCGGGGCAACTTTGGAGATCATATCAAGCATTTTTGCGGCGGCATCTGATTTTCCAATAAATTTATCAGAGGTAATATTTTTTAAATCATTGGCAAGAAGGTCAGATAACCCGGAGAGAGACTGCTTCTCAACCAGTCGCTGACACAATAGAATCAACTCATCCATCGGAAACGGTTTCTGAATATAATCGGCGGCGCCGTTTTTCATCGCCTGAACTGCCGATTCGACTGAACCAAAAGCGGTCATAAGAATAACTTCACTGCCGCCTTTTTCTTTTGCCTTTTCGAGAATATCAATTCCGGTCACTTTTGGCATCGACAGATCGGTGATAATAATATCAAATGAATGTTTATCAATCAGTTCAAGCGCCAACTCGGATGAATTGGATGACGTGACAGCAAACCCTTCATCATTGAGGGCGTTTTCAATCAGAATCGTCATTTTCCGTTCGTCATCTATTACTAATATATTCTTTGACATACTATTATTCCTTATCGGCACACGGTAGAGATAAAACGAACGTTGTTCGCTTTTTGTCTTCGTATTCTATTTTGATCGCCCCACCCATCGCTTCCATCAGTTTACGGGTAAAAAATAGCCCCAGCCCGGAGCCTTTGGTTTTGGTCGTATAAAACGGCTCAAATATATTTTTTAAGACCTTAGGGCTAATACCGGGACCGTTATCGGCCACAATAATAAACACCCGATTTATTTCAGGTCTGACATCTATTATAATTTCCGGATGATTACTATCGGCCACCGCTTCAGAGGCATTGAGAATCAGATTAATAATCACCTGCCGCAGAGCAATCGGATCAGCATTCACCAATATAT
>JAUVBC010000195.1 GCA_030591405.1 Candidatus Zixiibacteriota bacterium | reverse complement strand
TTTTTATAAACTGCGGGAACTAATTCTGTCCACCCTCTTGATCTGAGGGGCACTGGCAGTCACCGCAACTTTTCTCCCCGACCTGAACGGCAAAGCCGTTACGGCCATCGGGGGTGGAAATAAAATCTACGCTTATATCTCCGACATTTTTAAGATATTCCAAAAGCTTGGGATCGATATAGGCAGTGATACCATTCGATTCCAGTTTTTCCAGTCCGTCTTTTGACTCATACAGAGTCATTCCCAAGGTGGGACCGCTTCAGCCAGCGCCCATAAAATTGAGGACCAGATATTTATCTTTGGCTTGTTCACCTTCCAGCGCCTTTTTCAGTTCAACACTGGCTGTTTCGGTAACTACGAGCATTATCAAATATCCTTTCAGTTACTATCGTTGCGAAATTATAATTAAAATCATGGAAAAATCAAGTAATTTACTTCTCCCACTCAATTTAATTAGCCTTGAGAAATATAACGCAAAATGATATGATTTGTTCCCGGCCTTTCTGGGCAATAATTAAGAAAGATTGTTATTCATCTTCCTTTTCAGTATAAATTTTATGTTTACAGACCGGGCAGGCGAGATAAGCGCCTTTTGCCTTGGAAATTTTGTCAAACATATAATTATTATTGCATTCCGGGCATTTTTGATTAATCGGTTTATACCAACTGACAAAATCACATTTTGGGTATTTTGAGCATCCGTAAAAAGATTTACCTTTCTTGGACCGCTTTTCAACAACATCACCTTTGCAATCATCTTTGGGGCATTTAACGCCGGTAGAGATCGGTTTGGTTGTTTTGCACTCGGGATAAGCTGAACAGGCCAAAAATTTTCCAAAACGCCCAACTTTTACCACCATCGGTGAACTGCATTTTTCGCAGATCTCGTCGGTTTTCATTGCTTCTTCCGGTTCACCAACCGGTTTCGTATTTTTGCAGTCGGGATATGCAGAACAAGCCATAAATTGACCGTTACGCCCCCACTTGATAACCATCGGTGAGCCGCATTTTTCGCAATTTTCACCAGCCTCTTTGGTAAGCGAATCTTTTATTGCCTGCTGTTTTCCTTCCAGCCCATCAAGAGTTTTGCTAAATGGGGTGTAGAATTGTCGAAGAACATCGACCCAATCTTCTTTGCCATCTTCAATCAGGTCAAGCTCATTTTCCATCTCAGCGGTAAATTTGATATTAAACAGAGTTGGAAAACTTTTTACAAGGATTTCACTTATTGTCTTGCCTAAATCGGTGGGGTGTAATCTCCGCTCCTGAATCTCAATATATTTACGGTCGGTAAGAGTTGAGATAATTGCAGCATAAGTCGATGGTCGTCCAATACCTTCGGCCTCAAGTGTCTTCACCAGCGATGCCTGTGAAAAACGGGCCGGTGGTTTGGTGAAATGTTGAGTCGGATTGACCTCAATCAGTTTCAACGCGTCACCTTCCTGCAAATCAGGAATAGAGTCAACCAGGCCATTTTCGCCGTTATCATTTTCACCATTACCATTGCCACCATTCTCTTTAGTTTCCTGATAAACTTTTAGAAAACCTTCGAATTTCAGCGATTGTGCCGATGAATTAAGCTGATATTTGCCGGCGGCTATCTCAATTGAAGTTGTATCGTACACAGCCGGCGACATCTGAGAGGCCAAAAAGCGATTCCAAATCAAAGTGTATAAACGAAGTTGATCTTTAGTCAGATACTTTTTGATTTTCTCAGGCGGATAATCAATATAAGTCGGGCGAATTGCCTCGTGAGCATCCTGACTACCTTTTTTAGCCTTATACCGAACCGGTTTGGCCGGCATATATGAGGCCCCAAAATTTTCTTTAATATAATCTCTGGCATCAGAAATGGCCGATTCGGCCAAACGGATTGAATCGGTTCGCATGTATGTTATCAAACCAACCGGTCCCTCGTCACCAAGTTCAACACCTTCGTATAGTTTCTGGGCCACCATCATCGTTTTCTTGGGCGTAAAATAAAGAGCCCGCGCCGCTTCCTGCTGAATTGAGCTGGTTATAAACGGAGCATAAGGTCTTCGCTGTTTCTCGGAATGTTTGACCTTATCGACAATAAATTTTTGTTCTTTTAATTCGGCGACAATTTGAGACGATTCTTCTTCGTTTATAATTTCCGGGTTTTTTCCGTCAATTTTGGCAAGTCTTGAAATAAATTGAGCCTTGCTTTTATCCTCCAGCAATGTCGAAACTTTCCAATACTCATCGATAACAAAAGCTTCAATTTTGGCCTCGCGCTCACAAATAATTCTTAGCGCAACCGATTGAACTCGTCCGGCAGATAAACCGTAGGTAACGGTTTTCCACAAAAATGGCGATACTTTATAGCCGACTAAACGATCCAACACGCGCCGAGCCTGTTGGGCATTAACCAGATTAATATCAATTTTGCGGGTATTTTCCAGAGCTTCTTTGACGGCCTTTTTGGTGATCTCGTTAAAAGTAACCCGGACAATGTTTTTTGAGCTTTTTAATTGTTCGGCAACATGCCAGGCAATTGCTTCGCCTTCGCGATCAGGATCAGGCGCCAGATAGATCGTATCTGCTTTTTTGGCGGCCGCTTTAAGCTTTTTTATTACGCCGCCTTTACCCTTAATCAACTCATAGTCAATTTTAAAACCATTCTCGGGATCAACGCCGAGTTTGGATTTAGGCAGATCAATGATATGACCAACCGTTGCTTCGACTTCAAACCCTTTGCCCAAAAATCGCTTAAGAGTTTTTGATTTGGCCGGAGACTCTACTATTAATAAATTTTTTGCCATTCTATAAAGATGTAAGTCCCTTATTCGTCGTTGGTCCGTTTAAATTTGACAATCCCTTCGGACAATTCCTGCAGGGCGATACTGGTTACTTTTCTGGCGTCAATATTAACTTCTTCTTCAACCATCCGCTCCAGTTGCGCCAGGCGGTGGGAATTAATTCTTCGGGCACGCTGTGCCGCAATAAGAACCGCTTCATAACGGTTCCTTGTAATCTTGTCGACTTCAACAATCCAATTATCTCTCATAAATTATTTCTCCTATCGCAAGTATCATTAACCGACAATGCGGTTCATTTGTTCCAGATTAAGATTTTTTTGCCGACAATGAAGCGATTTGATAATCATGTCAACTTCATCGACAGCCGGTTTCAAATCTTTATTAATAACAACATATTCAAAACGTTTATACAATTTCATTTCACTTAAGGCGCGTTTATAACGGATTCTTTTTTGTGTGGAATTATCAGTGCCGCGCTCCATTAATCTCTTTTTAAGTTCCAACTTGCCTGGCGGAAGGATAAAAATAGAAACCGCCGATGGAAACTGTTCTTTCAATTTTTTGGCTCCCTTGACATCAACATCAAGAAGCATCACCCCGCCTTTTTTTAAAACTTTATCAAGCGGTAAACGTGAAGTGCCATAATAATAGCGGTGCACCTGACACGATTCGGCAAATTCATTTTTTTTCTTCAATTCCTGAAATTTCGCATGCGTCACAAAATTATATTCGATCCCATCGGTTTCATTTTTACGCGGCGGACGAGTGGTATATGATATGGAAAATTGCCAATTATCCTTTTTATTATTCTTGAGCAACTGGCGACATATTGAACTTTTCCCTCCACCGGATGGTGAGGAGATAATAACAATTTTTCCTTTAATTGATTTCATAATTAAACTGAATAACTCAACAACAGCTATTCGATATTCTGAATCTGTTCCCTGACCTTTTCGATCTCCTCTTTCATTTCAACAGTAATATGAGCAATGTTTGTGTTGGCCGCTTTGGAGCCGATCGTATTAGATTCCCGATTAAGTTCCTGAAGAATAAAATTCATCTTTTTTCCAACCGAACCGTTCTGTTTTAAGGATGATTGGAACTGTTTGATATGACTCCTGAATCTTACACACTCTTCGGTAATATCAGCTTTTTCAACAATATATGCAATTTCTTCCTCGAGACGGACTTCGTCAATTTTCTTTTTGTTCAGGAGATCATCCAGTTTTTTCAGTAAACGGTCGCGATGTTGCTGTTTGGTGCCAAGCGATAGTTGTTCCACCTTTTTAACGTAGACCAGCATCCTTTTCAGCCTATTTGAAATATCCTTCTTAAGATTTGTTCCTTCTTTTGCCCTCATCTTAATCAGTTCCACCAAAGCCTGGGAAATAGCTTTTTTCAACAGCGGCCAGATTTTTTCTTCAATATTATTTGTTTTTTGCACTTTAAAAATCTCGGGGAAATTCAGGAAATGGCCAATTTCGATTTCACCGGATAGTTTATGCTGCTTTTTTAAAGTCAACAGGTGAGTATAAATTTCTTTTGCGAGCGGTTTATTAAATATCAGTTGATTTACTCCTGAGCCGTAATCTTCATAAACGACATTGACATTAATTTTGCCGCGCTGAATTTTACTGCCGATCAGCTCTTTAACATTTGGCTCAAGACCGCCAAGTTCCCGCGGGAGTCTGATCCCACACTCAAAAAATCGGTTATTCACCGAGGAGATCTCAACCCCAATGGTCTGATTCTTGCTTCGATAATACGCTTTTCCATAGCCTGTCATTGAGTTCATCTATACCACCCTGGTTTGTTAAGCAGGTATCAAAATAGTAACAATCATCCGTTTGTCAACTGTTTATCGGCCGCGATCTTCTTTATTTGTTTTCCGATTGCCTCGATACCAACTGAAAAGCAGTCCGGGAATTATAATCAGAATAATATAATAATAAACCGACCGATAACTGCTAATAAATGCATTTATAGTATCGGAACCTCCAAAAATATATCTACTTTCAAAATACTCAAAAAGAGCCATCGCCAATCCAACTCCCAAGGCAAGACCAAAAGTTCTGGTGGCAGCATTTATTCCAGCGACGATTCCAAGCGAACTCTTTTGTGCCGATCCCATAATAACCGAGGTGTTTGGGGTGATAAATAATGCCATCCCGACTCCCGGTAAGATTAGAATAAGAATTATTTGCAGAGAACT
>JAUVBC010000172.1 GCA_030591405.1 Candidatus Zixiibacteriota bacterium | reverse complement strand
TTGCATTGGCACGTTTGGTTTCGACAAAGGCATCATCAAAATTATTATCAGCAATATAATTGAGTGCCATAAAAAGATTGGCATAGAGGATCTCATAATCCTCACCGGAATACTCAAGGACATTGTCATTTAAAAGAAGCGAGGCGGCGGCGCGAGTAATACTTTTGGTGAACAGGTTATCTGCGGCGTTTTCGGCCTGGGTTAATTTTTGATTGCTGTTAGTTATATCGGAAGCGTAATGATAGGCCAACCCGGCATCGATGAAATAAACGAAACGGTCCTTTTTCTGATACTTCTTTTCGGATTGAGCAGTTTCAATTTGTGAAACCGCCGTTTCGTAATTGCCGTTTTGCAGCTCAGCAGTGATCGGTTCGTAGAATTTCTTATTGGTTTTCAGCGACCCGCAGCCGGTTAGCAATATAAAAGACAGAAGCAGGACCAAAGGCCCTGCATATCTGCCTGAAAAATATATTTTATTCTCAACTACCACTTAGTTTTGCCCTGAGAGATACCTTTTTTGATCTTTTTGGTGCCGATCCAGACTTTTTCCATCGTTTCGATATTAATCATTTCAAGATCAGTCTGGTAATAGACAACCCTGACACCTTCGGCTTCATCGATGATTGATTTAATCGCCCCCAGAAGAATAAAGTCGGCTCCGGTTTCGGCTCGAATTTTTTTCATCGTCTCGCGGGAGGCAAAATCCTGCTGTTCGAACCGTTCTTCGCGAATTTCCTGGCGCTGATCGCGTCCGGCGACAAAACGGACCTGACCGGCATTAATCAGTTCCCGTTCAAAATCGGTCGTGAATGTTTCGGCATCAATATGCTCATTGCTTTTGTTGCGAATAGTCCCAACCGTGACAACCGGCTTTTCTCCAGCCGAGGCGACAAAATCGGTCAGCCAGGGGCGACGCAGGCAGTCGTCTATCATTTCTTCGGCAACCAGACGGGCATCGGTATCGTTCCAGCGGCCGCTGATGTCGGTCTGCGTTTCGGGCGCCAACCGTTCCACCTGACGCGATGATCCGCATCCGATGACCATTGAGACCAGAATCATCAGAATAAACAGCTTTTTCATTTTTACTTTCCTTCCATAAGATTAAATAGCTCAATTAATTATTAATTTTAGCCTATTTATTATATATTCGGATATTTTATGCAATATTAAACAGCTGATGGCATAAAAAAACCCGACCAAGAGATTTGATCGGGTTATAATTCCAGAAATTTAATTATTCAAGTAATATTTCTCTACGGTCATATAATTCAATATCGCTGTTTGGATACTGTTTTTGATAGATTTCTGCCACATACGAGCCGGTTGGGATATTGATAACCGTTGCCGACATTTCATAATAACACATGCAGGTTGCATAGCCACTACCTGTACTTATTTCGTAAAATCTTAAGGTATCTTCCGACAAGTTGAATTCAATTGAAAAAACATTGGTACAATTAAAGTAAGCATCGTAGTGATTCATTATTAGAGTTCCATTGTCAAAAATATATTCTAAATCATTTCTTGCTTTAGTGCCGCATCCGCCGACTGAATAATCAGTTAATTCGGGTTCAGGGACTATTTCTATTGATTCAAAGCCAACAGTATCGCCCTCTAAATCAAAGAGAGTGACAAAGTACTGGCCGGTGGGAATATCCTCGATAATAGTCTCAAGATCAAAAAAGCAGATACAGTAACAGGCTGAGCCTATATCAAATTCGAAAATATTAATGCCGTTACCCATAATAGAATAAACGACCTGATATTCAAAACAGCAGTTATAATATGCGTCAAAATGATTTACATAAAGATCATTTCCAACCAAATTTAAAGACATATAATCAAAATCTTCCGGTGAAACGATATCGGTTCCAACCGGTTGGCCATCGATTCCAATCAGCGTGATTGTATAGGTTGTATATTCGAAAGGTTCCAGATCCTCCAGCACCGATTCCAAATCAAAATAGCAGATACAGTCGCACGGTTCACCATCGTCGTATTCATAAGCAATAATATTGGAGCCGTCTATAATAAATTCAACACGGTATTCAAGGCAACAATTGTAATATGCATTCTCATGAAAAACGTACAGATCGCCATTAATCATTTCGACATACATTCCATTGTCGCCATCAGATTCCCGCAAACATTCGTTTGCCGTAGAATATAAAGTGCCACCTGCGCCACTGCTGCCACTTCTGCACGCGCCCTGAACGGCGGCACAGTCGAAGATGCCGCAATCCGGCGGTGGCCCACCTTTGTATTTGAAATTAATTATATAGATAACATCCAATATATCAATTTCACCGGATTGATTAACATCGCCAATAATTTCAGGCATTGGCGGCGGGCCACCTTTATACTTGTAGTTTATTATATCCACAACGTCGAGGATGTTTATACCGCCGTCTTTGTTAACATCTCCGCAATAGTCCGCACTGTTCAACGGCACGAAAAATAGCGAAAGTATAAAAACCATTAATAGGAGAGCCCGCGGATGAAGGTTTCTTTTTCCAATCATATATTCCTCCCTGATTGATTAAGAACCAAATTGCGACAAACGAAAAATCTATAAATCTAATACTGATATAAATCTTAGGTGCTCAAAGAAGTAGATATTTAAAGATAAATATCAGTCCTCTATTAAATATAACCGCTAATCCTATTGGGTCAAGCAAAAATTGAGGCTGGGGTTTATTATAGTATTTTTCACTTGAAAATTAAGCGTCTTTTGGGTAGAATGGGGCAGAGGAGAAACCTATGCCGGCAAATTTGCCACCACAATATTACGTTCTTGACCGCGAATTTAAAAAGGAGCGCGATCCTTTTGAAAAACTTCGGTTAGCCAAAGAACTTTTGGCGATGATGCCGAAGCACAAAGGGACCGATAAGCTTCAGGCCGAAATGAAAGCCAAAATCGCACTTCTTCGGAAAGAGACTGAAGGCGGCGGGAGTAAAAAACATGGTGTCCGCAGGGTCGATCCATACTCCCATTTTGACAAGGAAGGTGCCGGACAGATTGTTCTGATCGGTCCGCCAAATTCCGGCAAATCGAGTATTCTTGATACAATGACCAATTGTAATCCCCCGATTGGCGATTATCCATACACAACCCGTTATCCGCTAGCCGGGATGACCATGTATCAATCGGTGCCGCTGCAACTGATTGATACCCCGCCGATATCAGAGGAGACTTTTGAGAATTATATCCCAAATCTTATTCGGCAGGCTGATATATCGGTCGTGGTTGTTGATGTTTCCGCCGGCGATCTTGAAGATCAGCTAAAAGTGTTTTTCTCGAGTCTGGATGAAAAGAAAATTGTCCTTTGCCCGAAAATCCCCGATGAAATTGAGGATGCAAGATATTGTTACAAAAAGGTGATTTTTGCGGGGCATAAATATCTTGATGAAAACGGGGAGGAAGGATTGGCGAAGCTGAAAGAGCTTTATAAAGAATTTGTCATAGTGCCGACTTCCATCCTTGACGATGACTCCATGGAAAATCTGAAAGTGGCGATCTATAAAATGCTTGGTATTATGAAGGTCTTTACCAAAAAGGTTGGGCATGAGCCTGATTTCAACGATCCGGTCATATTGCCAATCGGCGGTACGGTGGAAGAAGCGGCTTATGTTCTACACAAAGATTTTGCATTAAAACTTCAGTATGCCAAATTATGGGGTGAGGGACGGTTCGAGGGGCAAAAGGTCAAAAACAATTATGTTCTGGCCGATGGTGACATTATCGAGTTTCATATTTAATAAAATGAAAAAACTGCTTGTAATCGGCGGAGGTGCTTCCGGTCTAATGGCGGCTGGGATAGCAGCTCAAAACGGTGCCGAGACAATTATTTTTGAAAAGAAACTTCGCCCGGGTCGGAAATTACGAATCACCGGAAAAGGCCGCTGTAATCTTACCAATATAATCGAACTAAAGGAATTTTTAGATCATTTTGATTCGGGGAAACGGTTTCTCAGGCAGGCGTTTGCCCGTTTTTTTGCCGACGATCTGATCAGATTTTTTGAAACGCTAAATATCAAAACTGATTCGGAGCGAGGCGGACGGGTCTTTCCGGTTGATAACGATGCCGGCAAAGTTGTTGATGCGCTCGAAAACTGGGTGCATCGCTGTGGTGTGACCGTTCGCACCAATGCCAGTGTTGAATCGCTTCTCACTAAAGATGGCTGTATCACCGGTGTTCAGGTGCCTCGTGAATCCCCGACTGCTGTTAAAGCGCCGTATGCAAATCGTTCAAGAAAAAGCCGCGAAAATTCCAGACTGTACCAGGCTGATGCGGTTATTATTGCAACCGGCGGATTGTCCTATCCGGCGACCGGTTCGACCGGCGACGGTTACCGATTGGCCAGAGATGTTGGACATACGATTATCCCGACCCGGCCATCGCTTGTCCCTGTTAAAACTTCTGGTGACACTGCGCAGCAACTTCAGGGATTAAGCCTGCGTAATGTTGAGGTCTCATTATATGTTGAAGGCAAAAAATCGGACAAAAGATTCGGTGAGATGTTATTTACTCATTTTGGTCTGTCCGGCCCGATTATCCTTTCGCTGAGTCGTCAAATAGTTGAAGAAATCCAATCAAAGAAAAAAGTTGAAATCTCAATCGATCTCAAACCGGCTCTCGATGAACAAAAATTAAAACAACGTCTGCTTCGAGATTTTGAACAAAGCGGAAAACAGAGATTCAAAACGATACTTAAAGAGCTTTTGCCGCGAAAACTAATTCCGGTCTGTTGTGTTTTAACCAAATTAGATCCCGAAAAAATTGGCAATCAGATAACATCCGATGAGCGCAAACGGCTAGGTCGCTGGCTCAAAGATTTTCGGTTTGAGGTTAATGGCTTTCGCTCTTATGAAGATGCTATTATCACCGCCGGTGGGGTAAGTACCAAAGAGATCAATCCGCGGACGATGGAATCGAGAATTATCAAAGGATTATATTTTGCCGGAGAGGTGATCGATATTGATGCCGACACCGGAGGGTACAATCTTCAGGCCGCCTTTTCGACCGGCTGGCTCGCCGGCCAATCAGCCAGTGAATAGCTCTATTTATGTTTCCTGTTTTTCTATGGTAGAAATTATTATTAAATATTCTCCTTCACCCAGTTTTCCAGACCGCCGATAATTATTAACTCCTGTGCGGCGGTACCGACCGGGCCAATACCATACTCAACTCCATCGGCGATTACAGTCGATTTTGCGAAATCAATCTTGACATCAATTCCAGTCCGAACCGTCAATTTATCTTCGCCATAGGTGACTTTTAAATCATTGACCAGTTTTGGGATATCTATTACCAGATAACCATTATTGATAGCGTTACGTTTGTATGTCTCCGAAAATGATCCAGCCAGGAGTAATTGAATCCCGCGATATTTCAGTGCCGTCGCTGCCTGTTCGCGCGAACTGCCGGAACCGAAATTAAATGCGCCAACCAGAATATCACCCTTTTTACTCAGTTTGACAAAATCAGGATCATAGTTTTCCATAGCCACTTCGGCTTGCTGTTCCGGAGTGAAATCATCG
>JAUVBC010000327.1 GCA_030591405.1 Candidatus Zixiibacteriota bacterium | reverse complement strand
GACTTTTTAACCCGGTTTGGGTTGATGATACAACTTGTTATATGGAAAACAGGATAAACAACAAATATATCGACCTCAAAAAAATAAATCTGTTTGGTTCTACGGGCAAAGTCAAATGGAATAAAATAGAACCAAATCAACTCGATAAAACACGTAGCGGCGATTATCAATTCACTATATTTTCTGGTAAAAGGCGACCTGATGCGATTAAAGTTATTGCCGTTGGGGAATCTGGGTGGGAGCTTTCTGATAATCATTTTATCTTAAAGAAGCCCGGCAAGGTTAATTACAGTTTTGATTACAGTCTGGTTGATGGCGGTTTTCTGTTTAACATCTCAACCCGTCGCAAAATTGTGGAACCACCACTTATAAGAATAACTTTTGATGATGGATATATTAAAGAATTAATCAGTTCACCAGCAGGGGATGGAAAATATGCTGCTTATTATAGAAATAAGGAAGTGAAATCGGCCGCTATTAAATTTGAACTTTTGGAAAGCGGTTCTGATTTTCCGATTGTCAGCAAAGATGTTTCAATATTCCACGCCGGGAATAGTCCAGATGGGTATGCAACCGGAAATCTCGGCGATTTGAGTCTTATTTGCCGCAATGAATCTTTTTATGCACCGGTGAATATTGAACTTGGTAAACCAGATGAACGTTTTTCTCACAGCAAATCAATTCTGGGCAGAGTCTATTCGGTTGGTCCCAAAACAGTTCCACTAGCCGGTAACATCGAACTTTCATTTGCACTTTCCAACCGACATCAGGATAATGTCGGTGTCTATCGACTCAATAAAAAGGGCAAATGGAAATGGCTCAAACATACCAAAACATCAACCGGAATTAAAGCCGAAACAAGATATCTCGGGAATTTTGCCGTTATCGAAGATACAAACGCGCCGCGGGTCAAAAAGATATATCCGCCTGACGGCAAAACGATTTATACATCTTATCCGCAGATCAGATTTCTTATTGTCGAGGAACTTTCTGGAATCAATAGTCATGAAAATATCCAGGTCTATCTTGATGACCACTGGCTGATTCCTGAATATGATTCCGATACCGAATTGCTCAAGACTTATCCTGAGAAAAGAATCGCCGAGGGACGGCATGACCTGAAAATAATTGTCAGTGACCGGGTCGGCAACAGCCGGACAGTACAAACCCACTTTTTTGTAAATACGAAGAAGAAAAAGTAATATATATTTATAGATAATTACAGATGTTTATTCCGCTTAAAGATGAGAACCCGACTCGTAACAAACCGATTGCGACTTTTATCCTGATTGTCATCAACTGTTTGGTATATTTCTATTCGATCACTTTACAGGGAAATGGCTTTCAGATATTTATGTATCAGTTTGGATTAATTCCTACAGAGATATTTCATTTAAGTGAGCTGACTCCCAATTATCCGTCACCACTTTTATTGTCACCTTTTACCAGTATGTTTTTGCACGGCGGATTTATGCATCTGGCCGGGAATATGCTTTATCTATGGATTTTCGGAAATAATATCGAAGATCATCTTGGTCCTTTTAAATTTATAATTTTCTATCTGGTGTCTGGGTTGGCGGCCTCTTTTCTGTTTGTTATTTTCAGCCCGTCATCCCAGGTCCCGATGATTGGTGCCTCTGGTGCCATTGCTGGGGTGCTGGGCGGGTATCTGTTTTTGTTTCCGCGGACACGAGTGTTGACTTTGATGTTCCTGTTTTATTTTATCCGTATGATTTATCTTCCGGCCAAAGTCGTCCTCGGTTTCTGGTTTGTCTATCAGCTTTTTATGTCGGTGTTTTCTGCCGGTGATGGTGGCGGGGGAGTTGCCTGGCTGGCCCATGTTGGCGGATTTGCTTTTGGATACCTTTGGTTCCGGCTTACCTCCAAACGCCGCCTGAAAAAATGGCAAAGCAAGGTTTACACCGAATAAATACTTAGTTGTTGCGAATTTAATTGGGTAATCTAAAATGGTAATTTCATCTGATCTTTGTTCTCACAACAGAGCAGGCCCGATTTTTTTAGCAACCGGTAGATAACAAAATCAAGACTGTCACAATCCAAGGATGCCTGTTCGAATGGGTTGTCAAGGATTGACTGGTCATAAACACCTTCATTGCAAAATTCTTTCCAACAGCATTCAAGAGTGGACCATTTCAATTCAATATTTCGCAATCCGCCAATATTAATTTCAAAACCATCAGTTTTAATTTGGGTTATGACAGCACTTGGAGTAACTGTGTTATTTAAGTCAATGCCAACAGCGACAGCATCTTTAATTTTGTGACGGGCATCACGCCAATCAGATCGGTTAGAAATCGTATACACGCTCGTACCCCCACGAAACGAAAATATTTATAAAGGTAGCAATTTAGTTGATGCTTTGTTTCCCGCTAAACCTGAAATTAATATATAAAATTGGAGGTGATATGTCAAGACAAAAGAGTTTATAGAGTCTGTATTCCATTTTACTCAATATTCTTCAAAACGTAAATAACCCAGGGATTGATTTTGGTTTCGTTGACCCAGTTATAAGGCTCTGATTCTTTGGCGAGCGGTTCAAACATCGCCTCAACTTCCAAACCGGCCTGCTGATAAACATCCAAATATGACTCAACCAATAGTCTCAATATTTAGTTTTTTCAGGAATCTTGTCGAACGTCCGGTGCCGCACCCAAAATCCAATGCTTTGTTTCCTTTGACAAACTCGGTGAGAATTTTTGGAATATAGCGATAGGCAAGATAATATGTTCCCGGATATTCTAAGCGCGCGTAAGCCTCAGCCTGTTTTTCATCTTCGTAGGCATTAAATGATCCCATATTTATTCCCTATTTATAATTATAAACAATATATATCCATGTTAATATCTAATCAACCGATTCCGATATATAGATATATATCTTAAAATAAGAGTTTTAAAATGCCATCGAAAAACAAACAAACAACGGATAAATTGTTTTCCAAAAGAATCGCCATCCTGGGCGGCGGTAATATCGGTCGG
>JAUVBC010000298.1 GCA_030591405.1 Candidatus Zixiibacteriota bacterium | reverse complement strand
GCGTTCGACAGATTCGGATGATTTAAACATATAATCCTTTTAAAAAGCCAATTAAACTTAAAAAGGTAAATTCATTCCCGGGATATTCATACCGCCGGTCAAACCGGACATCTGCTCATTTTGAAGTTCCTGCGCTTTTTGTCTCGCCTGATTGACCGCCGCCACGATCAGGTCCTGAAGCATCTCGATATCTTTCGGATCGACAACTTCGGGATCAATATTAATCGAAAGCAGATCCTGTTTGCCATTAACAACAACTTTGACCATTCCGCCTCCAGCAGTACCTTCGACTTCGGTCTCTTCCAGTTGCGCCTGAATCTCTTCCATTTTGGCCTGCATCTTCTGAATCTGTTTCATCATGCCGCCAAGATCACCTTTACCCATTATAAATTTCCTTTCTATTAATTATCATTATTTTCAGCATCTTTTACTCCTATGATCTCACCATCGATCTGATCGACAAGATTTTTCAGTTTCTCATCACCATTTAAGATTTTATCGGTATCAACAGTTTCAGCCCTTTTAACCGCTTTTGCTGTCGCCTCCGGTTTTTTATTCGGATCGATCATGAATTGGATCTTCAAATTAGACTTAAAATGTTCACGTAGTTCCGAGAGAATAATCGACAAATATTCCTTTTTCTCAACAATCTGTTTCGAGGTTCCACCGGCATTATAAAATACGGCAGTAATCGTATTATTTTTAACCTCTCTGATTTCCGCCATCGCAAGCTGTGTCGCCAACATCCGATTTTTTGTTTTCAGATAATCGACAAACTTGGTCCAACCAGACTGTACCATAGGAAGATTAACCGGTCGACCGGAATCTGATGGTACAAACGGTTTTGGTTCAGGTTTTATCTGTGATGTCGAGTCCGGTTTCGATGGAGAAAAAGTGTGAGATGACACTTCTTGTTTGGAATCCGCCGTCCCGTTGAACAAATCACTGCCTGATGAGCCGGTTGTTTCTTCAGAAAAGCCGCCGGTGGCGGTTCCGGACAGATGCGCCAAAATATCTTCGAACAGCACTGTTGATTCCATACTGGCCAGTTTCAGCGAGGTGGTCTCAAGTAACAATCGGGGATCGATCCCGCTTTTCATTTCAAAGGTTAAATCGGTAACATTTTTTATCATTCTTAATAAATCACCGGTCGGGAAAAAATCTTTCTGCTTTTGAAAATTCTCAAACTCAGATTCGGAAAGCTCCACCAGCTTTTCCGGTTGTTTGGCATTTTGTAAAATCAACAGATTACGAAAATGCCCGACCAGTCCTGAGCAGAATTCAGGAATCTCGACCCCGGTATCGATTAATCTATTTACCAGTTCCAGCGCCTCGGCTCTGTCTTTGGCGGCAATCGCCCTGACATATTCAAAATAAAACTGGCTGTCGATCAGACCGAGCGCATCGTTGACCTCGGCAGCGGTAATATTCTTGTCGGCAAATGCAAATAGCTGATCAAGAAGCGATAAAGAATCGCGCACCGAACCGTCGGCCTTGCGGGCCAGAAGATAAAGCGCCTCATCGTCGACTTCAATTCCCTCGGATGAAGCAATCTTTTTAATATGATTTTTTAACTGAGATACGCTGACCCGATGAAAATCGTAGCGTTGGGTTCGTGAACGAATCGTCTCCGGAACCTTATTCGGCTCGGTTGTCGCCAGCATAAAAACGACATGCTCCGGCGGTTCCTCAAGGGTTTTTAGTAAGGCATCAAAAGCTGAACCTGACAGACGATGTACCTCATCGATAATATATATTCGTTTCTGACCGGAGGTTGGCATGTAGCGGACATTTTCGCGAAGAGTGCGCATATCATCAACACCAGTATTGGAGGCGGCATCGATTTCGAGAACATCAAGTGATGAGCCCGAGATAATTTCCTTGCAGGTAATACATTTATCGCACGGAATCGACAGTTCACCTTCGGTACAGTTGATCGCTTTGGCCAGAATCCGGGCAGTCGTAGTTTTGCCGGTCCCGCGCGGGCCGGTGAATAGATAACCGGACGATAACCGCCCCGTTTTCAGCGCATTGGTTAAGGTCCGCGTGATATGCTCCTGCGCGATGACATCATCGAGTTGCTGCGGTCGATATTTTCTGGCTAAGACCTGATAAGACATTTTTTTAAATATTCACTTTAATTTTATGGTGCACACCCACCGTCGTACTTCCGCTCCAGGTCTTCCAAAGTAGCCAGCTCCGTTCAGGCACTCCCGCAACACATTCCAACTAACGCCTGCCGTTGCTACCTTCCGGTCCTGGCGGGGTTCAGCGCGCCAAAATTGTACAGGACCCAATCATCAACGCCGCTTGCTTTTTCCGCGCAAAAAGCGGGTAGGTCCTCAGGTGGGAATTCGACCCCGGTATAGCGGATTCCGGGTTACAGGGGCCCGCTAACCCCCCATCTAGCACACCTATTCTATCCTTAATGGAGCAGAGCGGTCTCGAACCGCCGACCCCCACGTTGCGAACGTGGTGCTCTCCCAACTGAGCTACTGCCCCATTGTTCTCCAAATCGTTATCCGATAAATCTTATCGAATTTTACAACGAACAATGTTCGTCGGCTTAATAAACACAATAATCATACAAAATCAAGCGGTTTTGAGCTGTCACTTTTTGAGGCATCGCCTCTTTTTAGTTTTTTTCGGTTTTTTTGCTATTTTTTATTGAAACCGTGCGTGAATTCGACCCACTTTTTGAAATCGTGGTGCCCCACAGCTTATTATAAATCCTGAGATAAACGAAGGGCTGTGGGTAAGCTGCTTTTACAACTCTTGAATTTTATTATGGCTTTTTAAGAAGTTATATAATTCGGAATTGTTAATTTTATCATCGAATTGTCCATAGCCGCCTATTAAAAATTTGCCCTCCATTAAGGAAAATAGATCAATAATAGGTGAATCCGGTCGTTCTGCATTATAGTGAGACCAAATTCGACAAAAATATATTGGTTTTCCATTCAAAGTGGCTATAAACGGTTGTTTGGAAATTGTATAATTTTCCTCAATAAATTTGCCTATCTTAACCCACGCCTCATTGGTTAGCAATATTTCATGATTATTCCAGTCATACGAGATTATATGATCCATAGAAATAAATGGAGTATCAGGTATAATAAAATCATCAAGAATTATATTGGATTCAATGGGTACTATTTCATCAATGCAGTAGATTTCAAATCCTTTGGAATTATCGGCTCCCTGGCACGCCAAAATCAATGTCAAAATAGTAATTAAAATAATTTTCATATTCTGTGGGCCGCAGATGTCCACATTGCCCCTCCTTTAATCATTATACAAATATTATTGACAAAAGATAGAATTAATATCTCACTATGTCTATAAAAATATAG
>JAUVBC010000032.1 GCA_030591405.1 Candidatus Zixiibacteriota bacterium | reverse complement strand
TACAGAGAAATGGGTTCGCTTTTCCGTTTTTTTGTTTTTTGGCTATTACCTCCTTTGGCAATAATGCATTTTATGTCTTTATTTATTGGCACCTTAATAAAGAAAAGTAGAATGAATTAACAATAATGTGATTGTAAAATTGTTAGCGTATAGTTAGCTGGGGCAGGCGAGGCGTTTGCTGCGCACAGAATATATAATTTTTGCCAAAAATCATTGAATTGTTAGCTGTTGGTATATATAACTTATATATTATTAAGGACTTAGTTAAAATTGGCAGAACCACGATGCTTTGCTTTGGGTTCGACTTACTCATGCTAACGCTTAATGTTCCAATCACTTAATCCACAGCCCTTCGTTTATCTCAGGATTTATAACAAGCGATGGGGAACCCGGGATAGAACCCTCGGGCAGATGTGGATTCTTTTGGCTATCTGCCGCGCACAATTGAATAAAAGGGGGCAGACGCCCATAAAAATCCACACAAGCGAAATTCAAGGCCTGTTATAACAAATATAGATAAATCAGCATGGATTCCCTAAATTCACAAACGAAGTGCAACACTTGTATAAGGTGTTGTTATGGAAAAAAGATATAAACAACTTACAATTGAAGAGCGGTGTGAAATTGCCCGATTATATACCATTAAACATTCTATCCGGCAAATCGCTTCATATTGGGTATTTCCTTACAATTATTATAATAGTTATCCACAAATTATCAACATTTTGCTCACAAACAGACAATAAATGGGAATATATTTCCGCTATATATAATGAGCAAGCAGTTTTTACATTAAGGTAACAAGCCCAACAAGATAAGTAAATTATTGAGAACCATAAAATAACAGGAATATTTTTCCACGATAACACACTGCAAAACAGTTTTTTTCTTAATACCACAGCCTCAACAGAATACGCGGAATATTGACATTATAAAAATAAACGGAAAATATTTCCACTTTTTGCTTGACAAATAAACTTTTTACGTTATTATAGTTGCGAGCGTGTGTTAGATGAATTGTTGCTGGGATGAGAGCCACGATTTTCGGCGACAAAAGTTGTTTACTTCTTTATAATAGATCCAGTCGTTAAAGGGTGCTTTCCTTTAGAGGAAAGTTATGTCTTTTAAAATATTTATTAATCTTTTTAACCTGTAGTTACCAAGCGTAATTTATATTAAAGACGCAATCCTTCTACCACTCGGATTGAATCGCCTCATTTCGATATGTCAACCACAATTAATATTCACATATCGTTTATATTATCAGGAGGTGAAAACCTAATTGATTACAAGGCTACTAATAAGAGCCAGAAGTATTTTAATTCGATAACACGACATTCTGGAGTCTATTCTTTAATTCTGAAGAACTGGCTCCTTTCTCCAAATTATAGGAATTAGGGATTAATGATTGATACTAGTACTCACATCTCCCTGGACGTTAGGTGAGCTTTGATGATCAGCCAAAAAGCCATAACAAATAAATTTAATCAAAGAATCTTCGGATTTTGCCGATTAGATATTTATTCGTGTTGGTATGGCCGGTTATCGGTATATCAATTGCAAACTCCTAAAAACTTATTTCCTAATTTTAAGGAGGAAATAAATGTTGCTAAATAGAAAACTGATAATCGCGGTACTTACTATTGGATTAATGTTATCCTTTAGTAGTGCGGCTATTGGTTACGATGACACTAATTTAAAACCGCTTCAGCCGATTCAATCGTTGTCAAGAAATCAGACGATTGATGCGCCGACACCGGTATCATTTCGCAATTCTTCGGACATTGCGAAGCCAACTACAGGTGATAATGTTCCTGCTGGAACACTCGAATTCCCTGGCACCCGCCAGTGTGAAGACGTGAATTACACCGGTGGTGGATTTGCCTTTGGCTATATGGTACCAAGTGATTATGACGAGACTATATATAGTTCCAAGTATACGACCACCGCGGCCTGTACACTTAACTATATCGGTCTTGCTCAATACGGCGCCTGGATGGAAGGCACTCCGGATGTGACAATCACACTCTGGGCTGGCAATGGAAGTGGTTACCCTACTGTTGCAATCAACTCATGGGCATTCCCTTATGCCTCGCTGTCCGGTGGACCGCAGGTATTGGGTGTTGACCTTACCGCTGATGCTGGTTATCCCGGAGATTATATGTTTGCGGCAGGCGAAGAACTCTTTGTTGCCATTGAAGCCGTCAACGGTCGTGTTGGCATGCTTGCCGGCGATCCAGTATATCCATATGATGATATGGATGAAACAGGCGTTATCTTTTATGATAACGGCGTTGACCCTGGCGAATGGATGACAATGGACGAATCCGGCTGGGGAAGCTGGGGTCCTGGCGAACGCACCTTCTTTACCCTTTTTGATGTTTGCTTCGAAGATGCTCCGCTTGTAGGCGACTGCAGTTATTATTCATATGACTGTGGTGCTGCCTATCTTTGGGGCTTGTACTATACCGAACCAGGTGTTACCGGAAACGGCGAAACACATTTTGGTGTTCGTTTTACTGCCGCCCTTCCTGAAACGCTGAAATTTGTTGACATCGCTTTTTATGATGTCATTGATGATCTCGGCAATTCGATGTGGGACGGTTTCCCGACTGCTGGAACACTTCCGGTTGGTCGTGTGGATATTTGTGATCCGGGCCCGACTGGTCCGAATATCACGACTCCGATTTATACCATCTTGTTAAATGACTTCGAGATGGATTGGTGGACCTCAATTGATATGATCAATGACGAAGGTGTCACTCTCATTATGGAAGGTGATTACTACGTTGTTGTTTCAATTGATGGTGTTACCAGTGTTGGCGATTATGACGGTCTCGAAGAGATTGACATTCTTTCCGATGATGGAAGCTGTGATGCCGGACGAAGCGGTTTGTATGCCGATGTTGTCCCTGACGTATGGCTTTCATATTCGGGCGGTTACAACTTCCTTATGAATGTTGAAGCCTGTGCCGATTTATATTCCACGTGTGGATATGACAGCCCTTATGGCGGTCCTGCATATTATTGGACGGTTCCGACTTATCTCTCTGATGACGGCGGTACCCCTCCAATTCCGACAATGCTTAACACTGGTTTTGCTCAGGCATTCGACCCGGCCGAAGCTGGCTGTCACATTGATCACTTATACCTTTGGTTCTACGGTGAAGGTGCTTATGCTGAAGATGGTGAAATTGCTGTCTATGCATCTGATGGCGCCGGTGGCTTACCGGGAACCAGACTTCAGTATATTCCATTTGGCCCTACCGAAGGCTGGAATGATATGCCTTTCTTTGCCCCAAATCTTTACTTTGAGCAAAGAATCTGGATTGTAAAAGAATCATTTGCTACTGGTCTTGATGATTTTTCAACAATTACAGATGCCGCTGACGGTCCTGGTGTCCCATCAGCTTTCTTAGTTGATGGCGAATGGATGTATACAACTGACCTCTATGGCGCAAATTATGCTTTCGCCTGGGATCTCTATCGTTGTTGCATGCCGTTTATCGTTCGTACTTGTGCTCCTGACGGCGACTGGCCGACCATGGGTAAGAACTTTGAGCGTACCCAGAGCACTCTTAACGAAGTTGGCGATATTCAGTGTGAATTGACAAAAGCATGGACCTACAAGAACTATTTAAATGGCAACCCGTCAACACTTGGTAACGGTGTGACCTTTGCTCAGCCGATTGTTGCTGATGGTAAAGTATTTGCCTATATGTTCAACGCTCTGGTTTGTGTTGATCTTAACACTGGTGCCGAACTTTGGAGACGCGACCTGAACTTTGCCGAAATAGGCGGTTCTTGTCGTGCGACACCGACTTACCATGACGGATTTGTTTATTGCGGTGGTGGCGACAATGGCTATTTTGCCAAATTTGACGTCGCTACTGGTGCTACCGTATGGTCATTTACCATGAACGGACATGCGCAATATGCTCCTCATGTAATTATGGATATTGCTGGAACCGAGTGCGTTGTTGTCGCTGACGGTCTGGGTAGTATATATGCCCTTCAGACCTCCGATGGCGACAACTACTACTTCCCAGGAACTACCAATGCCGCATTCACAGTTGCAGGACAGGTGCATAAGGGTTTAACAACTGATGGCACCTATCTGTATGTTGGCTGTGATGAGTATCTGACCACTCCGAACGTATACCGTTTGGCGATTGATGGCTCAGGTATTACAGTAGATTGGGATCTGGTTAGTGGTGTCGGCTGGCAGTTGCAGAATATTGTAGCTGCTAATAACTGGAGACCTGAAGCAAGTCAGGAAGGCTGTTATTCGGCAATTCTTTATTCTGATGAAGGTGCCGAAGGACAGTGGATTTACTTCACAGGTTCCTTTACTCCTCAGAACTCATCACCGGTTCATAACGGTGGTATTATATACAAAGTCAGTGCCGATGGCACGACTCTTGGCTGGGCTTCTGAAACTAGTGGCTCAACCAGCGGATCACCAGGCGGTATCATTGATGATAAAGCCACAGTGATCTATGGTGGATGGTCAAACTGGATCGAAGGCGGCGAATATTATGGCCCGATGGCTTACTCGAAAGCCACTGGTATCCCGCAATGGGGTCCAAGAGGCTTCGAGCCTGCTTATAACATCCAGACCAATCCTGACAATTGGGGAACGGTCAACCAGCCTGGCGTTTTGACTTGCGAAAGTATCGCAGATCCAGGTCAAAGTGACTGGTTAATTTTCGGTAACGAATTTGGTTACTGGAACTTTGCCGATCCTACTGTTGGTGAAGTTGTTTGGCATCGTCGTTCCGCTCGCTTCTCGACCTATGTTACTGGTCCGGTTGTCGATGGAGCTGGCCACATTATCTTTGGCGAAGGGTGGAACTTACATTGTCTGGCTAATGTTGCTCCTCGTCCGCGTTTACATATCGCTAACATGAGCCCTGAACTTCCGGTTCCGTTCGGACTTCCCGCATCGTATACTATTACGTTCCCGGGAATTCTGGTTAACACCGGTTGTGCTCCTTTGGAAATTTTCCATGTCGAGCTTCTTGATGGCGACAACGGAACTTTCCCGAGCAGAGTCAGCACTGTCAATAACGACAGAGCCGAATCTGTTTCAGCAATTGCTAAGGAAAATTCAGGACTCAAAGCTATCGCAGCTACGATTCTTGATGAAAGAGCAGCCTCTGTTGGTTTCTCAAAAACCACAACAGTTCCTGCTGCTTTTGCTCTTCCTGCATATATTAATTCATTAACAGCACCAGCTGATGGAACTATCATTCCTGCGGGCGGTTCAGTCGATATCGTTTTAGATATTGATGGAACCAAGGTCCCGAGAGGCGCGAGCCAGTTCTTTGCTGAGATTCATTCTGATGATCCGGATTACTTCCTTGACTCAGCTTATATTGATTATGGTGTTGATGCAGCCGATCCGACTGTACTCTTAACAGTAATCGGTGGCTGTCTCTATAGTAGTTTGGACATGGCTTATGGTGATGGCGGAGAGAATCATATTCCAGTTTGGAACTCCACTCATATTATGATTGCCAACGCTGGCAATAGTAGCTTTGAGGGTGAAACTGCATATCTCTATGGTGACGATGGTTACTGTTACAGTAATGCTCCAGAGAGAGTAGTTATGCATTGGCTTGATGGTGGTGGCAATCCTATGTGGGAATCAATCCTTCCGGATCCGCTCCCGACATGCGATATTGCTGAAGAGCATGATGTTGTTCTGGCTATGATGTCAGACGACGGTTCTGCCTACAGCAACGTCCTTGGCACCATTTATAACTACGCTTATGTAGATTCAATGGAAGATCACCGTGTTTATACCATTGATGATGAAGTAACACCGCCGGAAACCACAATTACGTGGGAATGGGATGTCGAATTCCAGACCGGTTTGAATAAGCCTTATGCCAATGATCTGACTGAAGGTTGGGCATTTAAGGCTTTGGTAACCGAATACGCGGTAACAGATGTCACAGGTCCTAAATATGGACTTGGAGACTTCTATGACTTCACCATTGCCAGACATGCCGTTTATAGCCGTTATGGTACTGCCATTCCGGGTCTATTTGTCGGTGGTATAGCTGACTGGGATGTTGCCGATTACGGAGCAAACGTAACTGGCTATAGCGAAGAATTCTCCGTTGGCTGGATCTATGATCCGACCTTTATGCCGTTCCCAGATTTTGGTGGCGGTCTTGTCAAGATTCCGTTTGGTCCCGGATATACTCCTATGATCAATACGGTTGATGCGACTACTGCTTGGTTTGGTGGCGAAGAGCCAGGATTTGACTCCATCTATGTTTGGATGTCACGTCCGTCAACTCAGTTTATGAACTACCAGCCATACGGAACAGAAGACAAACGTATGTGGAACACAATTGCAGAACTTAATTTGCCAGCATGGGCATACACAGGCGACGAAGATGATCCGGTTCCGGATGATGCTTTTGAATCCTGGGGCGTTGCTTTGTTTGGTAAATACACCGATCATACCGCTGCTGCAGTAGATAACTACTCAGATATGGCGATGTTGATCAACAAGTTCTGCGGTTTTGGCCGTGGTGACGTAAACGATGACGGAGTAATGAACCTCGTTGATATCGTCTCTCTCAATAGCTTTGTACATGGTGGCGGAAATGGTCCGTTCCCATTCAAGCATCTTGGTGACGTTAATAACGATGGCGCTGTTGATAACCTTGATATCACTTATATGATAGATTGGTACTTCAACGGTGGCCCTAATCCGCTTGGCGATTGGGCACTCCCGCAGTTCGTTAGTCCGTGATAAGACATCATTAATTTGATGACTATACAGAAGTCCCGCCTTATGGCGGGGCTTCTTTTTTTAGACAAAATCTTTTCAAGACTATGACGATAGATAAAGACAATGTCTTTTTATAATTAATCTTGTTGTCTCAGGAGTAAATTTTATAGATATTGCCACCGCAGAAAACAAGGATTTTATTTGAAAAATTTGGAATTGACATCAAAGAGCATTTATTACCTGCTGGCTGACCTTTTGGAAGTGTCGGCAATATACAATCATGAAAACCAGCTTTTTTTCCGTGCACAACCACGAATCGATAAAAGCAGCGCCATCTCCAAAATCAAAACCAGATTAAATCGTTTGGGTTTTGAGGTTACTATCAATGAAGATTTGCATGGTCTGGTGGTCATTGTTAGAAAGTCTAAGAAAAGCCGGGTGCCGTATTTGAATATTTTTCTGTTTTTTGCGACGCTGATAACGATGTTTTATGCTCCGGTTCTGCTTAGTTTCGATTTTGAATATTTTAACCATCCGGGGGTCTATCAGGAAAGATTCGAATTTACATTTGCCCTTATGGCGATTCTTCTTTTTCACGAATTCGGCCATTACCTTGTTGGTCGCTACCGCGGTGTTTTTATGTCCCTGCCATATTTTATTCCGGCACCGAATATAGTTGGCACGTTTGGTGCCATTATAAAATCAAAATCTCCTTTCACAAACAGGCGTGATTTAATCGAAGTCGGTGCGGCCGGGCCAATCGCCGGATTTGTGGTTTCGGTTATTGTTTTTTGCTTTGGCCTTCAAAATTCAGAAATCGTTCTTGCCGGAACGGGGGCCGGTTTGACTTTGGGAGATTCTTTGTTGATTAAATTTTTGAGTTGGCTGATTATCGGTCCAATACCGGAAGGGTATGATTTTTTGCTCTCACCGGCCGCCTTTGCCGCCTGGGTCGGTCTTTTGGTGACGATGATAAATTTATTGCCATTGGGACAGCTTGATGGCGGTCATATTATATATGCACTAATTGGAAAGAAACAGCGTTTGGTAGGTAGAGTTTTTCTGGCGCTAATGGTTGTTCTGGGATTTTGGTGGGCCGGCTGGTGGTTATTTGGAGCGATGGTATTTATGTTTGGGATAAATCATCCGCCTACAATAAACGATTCGATAAAACTTCCGCGACACGCCAAAATAATCGGCTATTGTGCCTTGATAATATTTATAATCAGTTTTATCCCGATACCGTTTATGTTGGCATAAGCATTTTCATCTTAAGACTTGATTGACCGCGGGAGATAACATCCTGTTTTATAAGTCCGTCGTCAAACGCTTTTAGAAATATATCAACAATCTCCGGATCAAATTGGGTTCCCCGGAATTTTTTCAACTCATCCAGCGCTATTTGAGGGTCGCGGCGATCCCGATACGGTCGATCAGAGGTAATGGCATCATACGTATCAACAACAGCCAATAGCCGCCCCTCAATTGGAATATCTTCGCCTTTAAGTCCATGCGGGTATCCACTGCCGTCATACATTTCATGATGCGCAATAATATAGGGCATCGCTGGCTTCAAAAACGGAATACCGTGTAATATTTTGACGCCGAGTTCAGGATGTTTCATCATGATGTTTCGCTCAAAGTCGGTCAGTCGATCCGGTTTGTTAAGGACCGAATCGGGAACCCCGATTTTGCCAATGTCATGCAGAATACACCCGGTTCGTAATTCGGCCAATTTTGTTGTGCTCCAGCCCATTTCGCCGGCAATAATTCTTGCCAGTCGATAGACACGATCGGTATGACCGGCGGTATAACGATCACGCGCCTCAACGGCATTGGCCAAAGTCTTAATTGTCTGGAAATATGAATTACGAAGATTTTTATCAAGAAAATTGCTTTCCACCGCATTGGCGGCATATGAAACCAGTAAAGATATCATCCGCTTTTGACCGGGTGAGATATATGAAAACGGACCGGTATAAACCAGATTCATCATGCCGACTATCTCATCCCGGGAAATCAACGGGTATGAGATATATGATCGTTTCAGTTCTATACCATCTTCCTTAATCTCTTCATCTAATGACCATAACTGCTTAAAATCAGATTCTTTCTGTCGCTTATTATCTTCACCCCTGAGAAATTTTTCGATAGATGTATTACCATATGAGCCAGCCATACATTTTAATCGGAAATGACCCGACTTTTTGGCTTTCAATAATATCGCTGCTGAAGAACCGGGCAGCACGCTCACGGCAGTATTGACAATAAGATTCAAGAGTTGCGGCATTTTAACACCGCGTGAAATTTCATCGGCAACCGTCATCAGTTCCAGTTGGCTTCGTAGTTCAACATTTTCTCTTTTTATCTGTTGATTGTCGAGTCCGCGCTTAATGGTCGATTTTAAATCATCGAGCTTAAACGGTTTAATAAGATAATCATAACCGCCTTTTTTCAAAACCGAGATAGCTGTCTTAACAGTCGGATAGCCGGTCATCAGAATAACAACTGCATCGGAATGGAACTTTAGAACATGTTCCAGGATTTGAACACCAGAATAATCACCCATAACCAGATCGGTCAAAACCAAATCAACGCTGTTGGCAGAAATATAATCCATTGCATCGGCAGGATTGGAAAACTTTTGTAGTTGATAATCATCGAATTCGGACAGGGCTTCAGCAATTATATTACAAATATATTTTTCGTCGTCGATGACAACGATATGTTTGGTGTCATTGAGCATCAGCTTTTTTATCCTTTCGAACCTTTCTACAACATCCCCACAAGTTGCGCAGTTTACTATGTAAGAGTCTCCACTTCAGCATATCGGAGAAACCGGGGGACTTGAGACAGGTAAACCTCAATCTGTATCAAGATTGTTCTATATATGGGAAGATGCCTATTGGTGTCGGTATGTCTCACCGGCATGGTAAGATGATCTCACCAAAGGACCGGAGAAGACCGATCTGATTCCTGCCTGACGAGCAGCTTCAGCCAGATCGTCAAATTCCGACGGTTCGTAATATTTTATTACCGGATGATGTTTCTTTGAGGGAGATAAATATTGTCCAATAGTTAAATATTCAACTCCATGGGCGCTCAAATCGGCAAAGACGTTTTTTAATTCATTAACCGTTTCACCCAATCCAACCATTACTCCCGATTTGACCCCGACCTTTCCTCCTGAAATCATTTTCAACAAATTTAGGGATTGTATATAATTGGCCGCTGGTCGGACAGACTGATATAGTCTTGGGACGGTTTCAATATTGTGATTATAAACCTCAGGTTGAGCATCGAGAACTCTTAAAATATTTTCTTCGACCCCTCTGAAATCAGGCGTAAGAACCTCAATTGTAATATTTTTATCCAAGCGCCTTATTGCTTCTATAACTTTGACAAACTGATTGGAACCGCCATCAGGTAATTCGTCACGGTTTACCGATGTGATAACGGCATGCTTAAGATTCATAATGTCAACAGCTCTGGCAACCCGGTTTGGCTCATCGGTATCAACCGCTTTTGGTTTCCCGGTAGCAATATTGCAAAATCGACAGCTACGGGTGCAAATATTTCCAAGTATCAAAAAAGTAGCAGTTCCAGATGAAAAACATTCGGCGCGATTTGGGCAATTTGCTTCATGGCATACCGTTTCAAGGTGATTTTCCTTGATAAGCGACAAGGTCTTAAGATAATTTTTGTCGCCGCAGGCCCTGACTTTCAGCCAGTCAGGTTTGCTTATTTTATCTATTCTTTTTGACATTTCCCAAAAAACTGTTTAAATTTTAAACACCCTTATTGGTTTGTTCGTTTAATAATACGGCATCTTAACACAAGTTGTTAAGTTAAATAGATTTCGCTCGATATCAAGGGAAAGAAATAAAATTATGAAGGGAGTCATAATGAGCCGAATATCTGTAATATCTCTGTTATTACTTTTGCTCAGTTTTTCAACAGTTTTTGCGCTTGACAAGAGCCAGGGGGCACAAGCCACTCTTTTAAAGGAAAAAGACCTCACTGATTATCAAGCTATTCCCCGATTTGCCGCGGCTGAATTATGTTCGGTTAGAACGGTTGGTGATCCAGCGTACGAAATTTTATATTGGCTTACGGGCGCTGAACAATATTTAGCCTATCAAGATCCGGCCTTGACATGCACAGCGCCATATCCATTTGCGGTTGAAGAAATCTATTTGATTATATCTGTTTATGCATTTACAAATCTTTATTATTCCGGATCTGTTATGGATGTTGATTTATCAAATCTTGACTGTCCAATTCCAGGTGATACATTATCACACTCCGCGGAATATGGCTATGGATTTGCACCGGGGCTCTGGCGAATTGTGGTCCCGGCCTATAATACAGAAACTGAATCACCGCCACAGGTTAACGGACCATATTTTGCAGGTTTTACAATTACAACATCACTGGTTGATGTTGATTACCAAGACTCTGTTCGTCTCGTAATAGAAGATACACCAGCCTTACCATGGACTTGCCAAAATTATAATTATTATGGCGAAGAAGATGGTTATGTTGATTTGGCAGACAATTACGATCCAGGTCCACCTGAAACCGGCTATAATTTCCCCGGCAAGCTTCTACTTTATTCTGCCGGAGTAACAGGTGGTAGCGGTGGTTATGGTCCGTTACCAAAATTGACTCTTCTTGAGCCTAAATCTGGCGATATAACAGGAACTCCTTTGCGATGCTGGGTCTGGGATAGTGCAGACAGTTCATTTGTTGATTCTGTAAAATTTGAACATGCGTCGTCCGGCGGCTGGGTTA
>JAUVBC010000100.1 GCA_030591405.1 Candidatus Zixiibacteriota bacterium | reverse complement strand
CGAAAATGGAAAACCGCATGAAGAACTGCTTGCGGTTACTGATACTGCGATGTATCGAGCCAAAGGCAGTGGTAAAAATCAAGTGTGCGTGATTTAATATGCTGCATAAAATAGGACAGTTGTTTATAACAGGTTTTGATACTTCCGAACCATCTGATGAATTTCTTGAGTTTTATTCATCAGAGAATGTCGGAGGGGTGATACTGTTTGAAAATAACTGTACCCCAAATCATCTGGCAGAAAATTCAATCAAAAGTGTAATTGAAGTATCTTCTGAAATAATACCGCTTGTTGGTGTTGATCAGGAAGGCGGACAGGTCTGCAGATTTCGGGGCGCTCCGGCCGAATATAAATCACCATCGGATTACGGCAAGAATAAAGACCTGGGATTATTCAAGGAACAGTTTTCACGAGCCGCCCATTATATCCATTCGCTCGGTGTAAATTTACTATTTGGTCCTGTTGCCGATATAGAGCTTGCAAATAACAAATGTCTCAAGGGTCGAACATTTGGAAAAAAGGCAGCCTCGGTTATTCCGTTTATTGAAAGCAGTATTAAAATAAGTCGAAAAGTCGGTCTGCTTTCCTGTCTGAAACATTTTCCAGGGTTGGGCGCGGCCCAAAATGATCCGCACCAAAAAATAGCCGTGGCCGATTATGATTATCAGACATTTCTTAATCGTGAGGCGGTGACGTTTAAGGCCGGTATCGAAACCGGTGCCGATATGGTAATGTCCACCCATATGATACTTTCAAGCCTGGACCCGCGTCTTGTAACCGAATCGGAAATAGTAATTGAACAGTTGTTAAGAGATAAACTCAATTTTGATGGTATTGTTGTCACCGATGATCTTTTGATGCATGGTGCTGATAGTCTTGGCGGTTATGGTGAGCGGGCGGTCAAAGCATTTAATGCCGGGCATGATATTCTTCTGTTTGGGAAAAATTATCATGCGACCGCAGAAGCGATTGCCTATTTTAAGGAAGAATACCGTCAGGGGAAAATTGATGAAACAAGGCTTAAAGCCTCTTTGGAACGAATTTCGGGAATTAAATCAAAATTGACGATGCCGGTTTTATAAGTGTTATGTCGTTAAGCAGAATATTAAAAAAGAAAAATCTTATTGTTGTCGGATTAAACTCCGGTACCTCCGCCGATGGACTTGATCTGGCCGCCGTGAAAATAAATTTATTTTCAAAAACTCCGACCCTGAAATTTATCAAGGGTACAACTGTTGATTATCCCAAAAATATTAGTCTTTTAATAAATGATGCTATCGCAAATGAGATAAGTTCGGTCGATACAATGATCGAACTTGATCGAAAACTTGGTACCTTTTACGGAGAGCAGGCCAATAAATTTTGTCAGGCGCTGGCGAAAAATAAAATATTACCTGATATGATTGCCTCGCATGGTCAAACGATTTGTCATCTGCCGGGTAAAGTCAAAATCGGGCGCAAATTTGAAAGCGGAACTTTGCAACTGGGTCATCCTGAAACAATTTCTAATAAGACAGGTCTTCTTACTGTCGCCGATTTTCGGCAGGCTGATATCGCGGCCGGTGGCGAAGGTGCACCTATTACCTGTTGGGCAATGAAGCAACTGTTTGCCTTTGAAAATGAAAGTCGGATGTTGATAAATATTGGCGGGATAGCTAATTATTTTCTTATCCAAAAAAAATCATCGACAAAAAAAATGATTGCCGCTGATTGTGGCCCGGGCAATAGTCTGATCGATATTATCACGTTTAAATATTTTGGGAAACGAATTGATTATGGCGGCCGGTTGGCTTCGAAGGGAAAAATATCTTTTCGGCTGTTGACGATTTTGATGGCCGATAATTTTTTGAAGGGAAAATATGGTCCCTCAACCGGGAAAGAACGTTTCGGAGAAAAATTCGCCAAAAAAATAATCAGCTATGGTTCCAAAATGAAGCTGAAAAAACACGATATTCTCGCCACGACAACAGAATTGACTGCGGTGAGTATCGCCAGCCCGATTGAGCAAATAATCAAAAACAGTAGTATCGACAAAATCTATCTGCTGGGCGGCGGGACTTCGAATATGTTTTTATTGAAACGGCTTGAGGCGAATTTACCCGGTGTAAGATTCTTTTCTGTTGACAGACTCGGTTTCAATCCTGATTATCTGGAGGCGGTCTGTTATGCTATTATGGGCGCTGGTGCAATTTCGGGTTTACCGACAGTTTTTGGTTATATCACCGGGGCCAGAGAAAACAGTCTGGGCGGTCGGATAGTGCAGCCTTCACGGACAATTGACTATAGAAAGAAATAAGCGATGTCGTTTGGTGTAAGTGGGAAAAATGTTTTTCGATTGACGGTGAAATTATCATCGTTGCTCCTGCTTATTTTAATAATTTGGGGATGTGGCGTTGTTCCTCGTTTGAAGGAAGGAACCGAGTCGAACTATATCCGGTTGCCATTTGTTCGGGTGCTTCTTGAAAATGGAAAAAAAGAATTTACAATTGGCGGTGGTAAATCGTTTTCGATTGAATGTACACGTGGTGACAAAAATTTTGTTTATTATTCGTCGCAGCCGGTTACAATTCGTCAGCAAAACGGTAAGATGTCGGTCTGGATGAAAAACAATAAAATTGACGATAATTTTAATGAAATTTTAGTTATGCCGAGGCATAAAGATGATTTACTCGAAATTGCAGAATCCCGTTATCGCGGTATTTTTAAGGTCATCCCGCATGGTGTCAATCTGCAGTTAATTAATATTGTCCATATGGATGATTATCTGAAAGGTGTTGTTCCGCCGGAGTTAGGGAAGGTCGGCGAACCTGAAATTGAGGCCGTTAAGGCGCAGGCGGTGGCGGCTCGAACCTATGCGATGGCGCATCTTGCGCAGTACCCCGATGAACCTTACGATATGAAATCTGATGTCTCTGATCAGGTTTATCATGGTGTTAATGTTGAGAAAGCGCTGGTTTCAAAGGCGATAGATCAGACTCGGGGATATGTTATTAAGTATAAAGATAATTTGATAAATGCCTATTATCACTCGACCTGCGGTGGTTCGACCGATGATGTCGATGAGGTCTGGAATAAGGTCCGCGAGCCGTATCTGCAAGCGGTGACCGATGAAGATTATTGCTCGTGGTCGAAATATTACAATTGGAAAGAATCATACAGTTCCAAACAGCTAAAATTGCGAATTGATCAGTATCTATCATCAGAGCGGGGCAGGCAGGTTAACATTGGTACTATTCAGGATATAATTATCAAGAGTCATACTACCGGTGGTCGTGTTGCCGAGATGACCGTTAAAACCGATCAGGGTAATTATTCATTCGGCAAAGACAGGATCCGCTGGGTATTTACAAGATCGACCAATCCTGAACTGATATTACCGTCAGCCAGATTTAGTTTAGATACAGAAATAGACGGTCGGGGGAATGTGATACGGGTCACCTTTATCGGCGGTGGGTATGGTCATGGAGTCGGAATGTGTCAATGCGGAGCGTTAGGAATGTCTCGTGACGGAAAAGCGTATGAAGATATTCTGACACATTATTACAGCAACGTCAAACTCACTAAGCTATATTAAATGTAATTTGTATATTGACAACGAATTTTATGAATATATCTTTAAGTAGTAACGTATAACAAAATGGACTTGACAATTTGAATGTTGGCGAAATAGTTGATGGTTTTAGCAAACTTGCTACTGATTTTGGGTTATTTGTAGCACTTGCAGTTAGTATAATTGCAGTATTATCATATGGAGTTGTTTGGCTAATAAGAAAGATTATTAAAATAAAAGATGAAGAAATAGAAAGATTAGTTAAAGAACGAAATAAATTACAAAATATGATATTGAAAAAAAGAAAATCATCAAAAAAGTGAGTTGTTATGGAAAATTACCAAATAATTGCTATTTCATTAATTTTACTTTTTTCTTGTGGCTTTTTCTGGATAATCTATTCCAGGTTTTATAGAAAAGCTGTAATGGATGAGAATCGATATTTTCTTTATAAGAAAAGGGACGATCTTATCTATTTGATTGCAAGAGGTGATTTAAATGAAAATGAATTTTTGTACAGCGATACTATCGAAAAATTGAATAATCTCGTAAATAATGTTCATCATTTTAACTTGAAAAATACAGTTCGTGCGATGGCTCGCGACCAATCAGATGTAACTACAGAAGAGTATCGAAAACGACTCTTAGAAGATATATCTAATCATAATCCTAATGTGAAAAGATTTTTCAATGAGTTTTTTGAAACTATGGCCATAATATTGATGCGGAACAGTCTTTTGCTGAGAATAATTTTTAGATCAACATATATTCTTGCATTAACATCCAAGTTTATAAAAAAATACTCTGATTTCATTAAAAAGACATTTCTTCTTAGAACGCAGGTCGAAGCTTATCAATATGTTGAACTATGCAACAGTTTCAAAATCAGATAAAATTGTTATATCTTCAGTTTCTATAGTATTTTCATTGAATGTTTTGACTTGTTAAAAATTATTATTAAAATCTCTTGAAAAATATAGCAATCCTTAATTCGCGTCAGAATCTTCGCCCGGTCGGATCAGATTTATGGATAAAAAATACAAAACTGGCCATGCGGAAGCTAATCGGTCAGGATGCACTAGTGTTAACCTCCGTTGGAATGAAGACGTGGGAATTAATTGTTTATCTGGCGGCAAAATATAAAATCAAACAACATATTTTTGTCCCCATCACAAGGGATCAGAAAAACATTGATGTCATCGCGTATTACACAAAGCAGTTTCGACTTGAGCCAAAATTGACCGATTACTATTTTTTTGAAGTCGAAGACCTGGTAAAAGATAACCTGTTTTTTCAAAAAGAACGGGATCGATTAATAGTAAATGATGCCGATATTATCTATCCGATTTCGATTCGTAAGGATAGTACACTAAAGTCGTCATACAGCAAAATCGACTTGTCGCAAGTTGTTGTTGATGAACAGTATACGGTTAAATACGTCAAAAATAAAAATTCCTATAAATATGAAATTGATAAGACTAAATTAAATCCGAAGATAGATAATTTGCTTGAAAATTATTTGATTCATTGGACGCGAGCGACAAATGATTTTTGGCCCGGTGAAAAATTGTATGATTACTATCAATCAATAACCGATTTACAAAGTAAATACAGTCATTCTGCTTATGATACTCTTATTAGAATATTGTCAGAAAAAAAGATTCGAGCCTTATCGAGACATTATCGTAAAGACATCTCGGCAGTTGCTTTCTCAGAGTTAAATCCATCGGAAGCGATTGATCTGATGAAATGGCGGGCGCGGTATCGCGAGATGAGTTTTGAACCATACGGAATTGCCATCAGAAAAAAGATAGCCGATAAAATTGGAATCAAAAAAGTGATATATGGTGACAGTAAAAAATTCAACAATTTGAATGATATCGATAAGCCATATTTTCAATCTGTTGGAACCAAAGGTTATTGGGCACCGGAAAAAGAGTGGCGGCATATTGGCGAGATTGATTTGTCGAAAATAAAACCAGAGGATTTAAAAGTTATTGTTTGGAAAAAAGATCAGATTGATTCCATAAATAAATATTCGAAATCAAGAATAATTTCTCTTTATAAATAGTTAGGCAAGTTTCAGATAGGGGATGGCGTTGACGTTCAGATCCGACGGCCCGGACAGTTTATATCGTCTGTATCCGGCGGCGGCGATCATGGCGCCATTATCGGTGCATAGTTTTGGTGGTGGGTAGTAGAAATTACCGCCGATTTTTTGCAACCTTTTTTGCATTAATTCTTTCAGACGGCTGTTTGACGCGACTCCGCCTGATAATGAGACATCTTTAATATTAAGTTCTTCGGCGGCGCGGATAGTTTTTTCCACCAGCACTTCAACGGCGGCCTCCTGAAAAGAGGCGGCGATATCGGCGACATGTTTCTGCAGTTGTTCTTCTGTTAATGATCTGACATGAAGCGCCACGGCTGTTTTTAGTCCTGAGTATGAAAAGTTCAGACTTTTTTCTTTTATCATCCCCCGCGGAAATCTGAAATATTTTTTATCACCCTCACCGGCCAGCCTGTCGATCTCTTTGCCTCCGGGGTATCCCAAACCAAGCAGTTTGGCTACTTTGTCGTACGCTTCGCCGACAGCATCGTCCTGAGTCTGTCCCAGTATCTGATAGCTGCCAAAACCGTTTACCTTTACCAGCAAAGTATGTCCACCGGAGATAACCAGAGTAAGATGGCTATCGGGTAAATTTTCATGTATCAAATAATTTGCGGCGATATGTCCCTCAAGATGATTAACCGCCACAAACGGTTTGTTTTTGCCATATGCTAATCCCTTGCCAAAATTCAAACCGACCAACAGGGCACCAACCAGACCGGGTCCATAGGTAGCGGCGTACAAATCGATATCATCGGGATTAACCTGTGCCGTTTTTAATGCTTCATGATAAACAGAGATAATAGCTTTCATATGTTCGCGGCTGGCCAGTTCCGGAACAACTCCTCCAAATTCGGAGTGTATCATCTGTCCCAGAATAATATTGGAAAGGATCTCCCGGTCATCCTTGATGACGGCGACCGAAGTTTCATCGCATGATGATTCAATACCGAGTGTTAACATCTATTCCCTGATTAATTTAACAGAATCGGCCGATTGACTTATTGTTGAAAGCGAGCCGGGCATAGTGATTTTTATCGGTGCATATCCCAGACTATCAAATTGGTTATAATGAACTGTCGCCGAAAATTGGTCAGGTTGAAGTGAGTCGATTATTTCCGGCATTCCACCAACTCTGATTTCCAGATTCTCTGGCTGAATTGAAATAGTTGAATCGGGATGTGAAGGTTTGTTCATCAGTTGAATCGGAATATCTGAAACTACTCTGGTCTTAATCGGGGTAACATCGACGATGTAACTGATCGTATCCGGATATATTTCCAGATTATAAATATCAGGATAAGCAAGCGGGATCCTCATTGAGAGATTATTTCTGATTCCTTCAACATATTCGGGAGTTGTTTCGATAGAATCTATTGTATTGACTAATCTTCTCGGTCCGGTAATTGTAACCAAATTGGGATCAAGCGAATCAACTTTGCTGCGAATAAATCCTTGATCAGGTACAATTGTAACGGTAGATTTGATCGGCACCTCTTTTTGAATCTTCCGATCAAATTCCAATGCGGCATCGCGCGGGGAGATAATATTTACTAACTCGATATAGTCCGATTTCACCAGACTCAAATTGTTCTTATCAAAATTTATATTGGCTCGACCGGGGCGGCTATGATCGATCATTAATCTCAAACCGGCTTCTTTCCAGTTGCTGCGAAGCAGTCTTTTTCCTGTGGCGGATACAATAATTTTGAATTCATCCGGCGGCGGGCTGACCAGAGACAATTCATCCACCAATTTGATCTGGGTCAGTTT
>JAUVBC010000196.1 GCA_030591405.1 Candidatus Zixiibacteriota bacterium | reverse complement strand
ATTTTTGACGGATTAAGCGAAAGTCCCTGCTCTCTTGCATCTTGAGTTGAAATCGGCTCAAATTTAGTCAGAAATGCGGCGCAGCATTGCTGAAGACCGCAAACGCCAAAACCGCCGATCCGTTTCGCTTCATCACGAACACCGATCTGCCGCAGTTCGATTCTGGTTTTATATTCCGATGCCAAATCGCGAACCAGAGTCCGAAAATCAACACGGTGTTCGGCGGTGAAAAAGAAAGTTATCTTGTTGCGATCAAATTGGAATTCAATATCGATCAGTTTCATTTCCAACTGATGTTTAGTAATCAATTCCTGGGCACGTTTCCAGGCAGATTCTTCATCAAGACGATTTTCTTCTCTTTTTCTTCCATCTTCTTCATTGGCCGGACGAAGGATACTTCCGGGATGAATCTCTTTAGGTATGGTTACTGCACTTGAGGCTTTCTGAAGCAATAACCCAACATCTTCGCCCCGCTCCACCTGGACAACAACATAATCATACAGTTTCAGGGAATGATGAAATTTATTAAAAAAATACTCTTTACGGTTCCCTTTGAAACCTACTAAATATAAATCAGGCACATAATTCTCCTTTAATCCAATAAAATCATACAAAGACTACGCTAAGTCAAGAAGATTGATTGAGATACTTTCTCAGATTGAAAACCAGCGCCGTTATCGCCGGACGAATATGAACATTTAGGCGGAAACTGCGGTTGAATTCGTCAAAATGGGCGACAAATTTGGAAAAACTGTTTGCGTCCGAAAATTTGGCAGAAAGAATTTCAAGCTCTGAGAGCAGATCCAGATTTATTATATTTTTCGTATCTTTTCCAAATTTCATCTGAATAATATCAGCCAAAAATGATTGCCAGTTTAATAAAACCATCTCGGTTTCACCGCGATTTCGCGGATTGATCAGTTCGTTGATCGTCGCAACCGCCGAAGCTGTATCTTTTTGAATCAATGTCTTAAACATCAAAAACGCAACCTGCCGGGCAGGAGATTCATCATCATCGCCAAAAAGATTAATCGCCCGGCCAATTGAACCTTCGGAAAGCCGAGCCAACAACCCCGCCTGTTTTTCTGTGAGATCAGATCTGCCTGTTAAATATTCTTCTATTTTTTCAGGAATAATCGGTTTAAAAGCAATTTTTTGCGACCGCGATTGAATCGTCGAAAGAAGATTATCCGGATCCCTGGCTGTTAAAATTATTATCGTATTTGGCGGCGGTTCTTCAATTAGTTTCAATAACGAATCAGCCGATGAGGTCAGCATTTTTTCCATCTGGTAAAAAAAGATAACTCGTGTCATATCCGGCGGTGCCATTATGGCCGCTTTTCTTTTTATATCCCGGGCTGTCTTTATTGATATTGTTGTCTGCCGTTTGGAACTGATTATGCTGTATGGTTCCTTTTTTTTCTGCTGAATAAATTCATTTAACAATTCAATCGCCTCAGATTCAGACTTATGAGGCGGCAGAGGAATCGCCGGGTAAAATTCGCCAAAGGTTAGATTTAATATCTGCCGACAATTGATGCATTCGCCGCAGGCATCGGTGGTTTTCCCGTCCGCATCTTTTAAAGGTTCAAGACAGTTTACCAAAGCAGTCAGAGCGATCGCAACCGCCCATTTGCCAACCCCATCCGGTCCATAAAACAGATAAGTTGAAGCGAGTCTGTTTTTATCGTACGACCTCAGTAATATTTTTTTGGCCGTTTCCTGACCGACAATATTTTTAAAAGGAGTCAAATTTAATCCATTCTATCGGGTCAATCGGGTCCCGTCCCTGCCGCAATTCAAATTTAATTACTCCGGTCGGCGCATTCCCCAGCTTATCTTTACTTCCGACCACCTGATTTTCCACAACAATCAAACTTTCCAGCCCGGAATACATCGAATAGTAACCATCCTCATGCTCAACTATCAGGAAATTGCCATATCCCCGAAGAGATCCAATATATGCTACCACACCGGTCGCCACAGAATATACAGGTGCTTTTTTGTTTCCGGTGATCTCAATTCCGGGTGAAAATGATTTCAGATAGGTGATCTTGTCTGTTTTCCACCCATAACCACTGGTAACCTTGCCTTTGAGAGGAGTCGGCAAACCACCTTTGTATGATAAAAAATTACCAGTCGAAAAATCAAACTGGAACATCAGATCGGAACCATCACGTTCCATCCTCGCTTTTTCCAGTCTCGCTATCAGATCTTCCATCTGCCGGGCAGTTTCCGATAAGGTAATCAACCGATCAGCCTCACGCTCTTTCTTACGACGCAATTTGGACAGATCTTTTTCCTTTTTTTCTTTATGCGATGAAAGAATAACCACTTCGGACCGTTTCTGTTTCGTCGCATTGCCAACTTTTTTTTCTTCACTGGTCAATTGAGCATAATCCAATTCGGCCAAAGCCAGATATTCCGATGATTTTGATAGGTCCTCTTTGTCATATTCAGCCAGCGCTTTGAGATAAACCATACGCCTGAAACTATTCTTTTCAACTTCAATCTCGTCGGCGTCTTCGGCTTCACTCCCCCGCCCGCCCATATAATAATAATTGAGATTATTTAAATATCTGCTCTCGGTTGATTGAAACCTACTCTGCGATTCTTCCAATTTCCCTTTTGACTCGTCGGTCGACTTCCTGACTGCGTTTAATCTGTTATTAAGCCGTTTCAAAACCGCCTTATTAGCCGAGGTCTGCTGCTCATAATTATTGATCTCTTTTAAAACCGATTTTTCAATACCTCTTAATGAGTCGAGCGATTTCTGGCTTTTATCTATATCCTGCTTTATTTTTTCCAGCTCATTTTTCTGATCCAGAATATTATCTGATTGTGCCAACAAACTGGAAAGGAAAACGACTAATAGCAGACCGATATAAATAGCAGTTTTTTTTATAGTTGTTATCATCATCAAAGCTCGCGTTTGATTCCGAGATACCCGCCTATCAAACCTATTAGCGATCCGGCCAGACAGAAATAAAACTGTTCCACCGATGGAGGAAGAATTATTTCGACATTCCTGAAACTGAACAGATCGACCCCATACAAAATAATAACCCATCCGGCAAATGAGGCAGCCAGTGTATAAAAGATCCCTTCAAAAATATACGGCAGCGCCAGAAAACCGGGTGCCGCTCCGAGAAGTTGAAGTTGGACCAGCTCTTCGGTCCGGGTTCGGGCCGACAGCACTATAAATTGAATCGTATTTAAAATCACCGCCACCGCAATCACCATTCCAAGAAGAATCAATATGTCCGAGACAATCAGTTTAGTATATTCGGCCTTCACTAACCAGCGGCTGGGATAATAGATGTCGGTCACGCCGGCCATTCGCTGCAGATCGCGATTGAGCGAATTTAGATTATCACTATTAAGATAATTAGGTTCAAAAGAGATTATCAGCGAGCGCGGCAATGGATTATTTTCAAATCCCTCTAACAGATCAACACCCATCATATCTTTGAGTTTCAAACTCGCCTGGTCGCGCGAGATATAATCTATCGATTCAATTCCATCCAATGAACCGATTGCTTCCCTTATAATGGTAATAGTCGAATCGGGAATTGAGTCTTCAAGAAAAACCTCGATATCAATATCTGAGATTACTTTGTCATAATAATTAGTAACCGTTAACGATGTTATCCAGATCAGATTAAATAACAGAAACAGTAAAAATAATGAAAGAATCGAACCCAGAGCAGCCATCGGCCTACCCAATATATTGCCGAAAAATTTCCTTAATATATATCCAAACTTGCTCATACCAGCCTGCCATTCTCAATTCTGAAATTGAGTGAGTCCGGTATCCCAAGCCTGTCCGGATTACTCGATAATATAACCATGCTATGCCCCGCCGTTGATAATCTCACCAACAGCAGTTTGATTTTTTCTGCTATTTTATCATCAACTCCGGCTAATGGTTCATCGATCAGAAGCAGCGGTTGATCGGCAATAATTGCCCGCGCCAGCATCGTCTCGATTTTCTCTCCTTGCGAAAGACAACCGGCTTTTTCATTTCTCTTGCCGATAAGCTTAAATCTATTTAGTACCTGTTCAATTTTATTTTTTTGAAATGAAACCGGCTTTTTATTCAAAATCAGCGGATGAAGCAGATTTTCAAAAACAGTCTGATACGAGATTAATCTGAATGCACCTCCAACACCACCGATCTTTTTTCTGATATTGGCTAACTGCCAATGTTTATTTATTTTGACAAACTGACCAAAAACAAACACCGATCCGCTATCGGCTTTCAACTCGCCAATAATAAGTTGAACCAACTGCGTCTTACCGGCACCGGTTGGTCCGGAGATAACAGCGGTCTGTCCCTCGGGCAAACTAAGATTCAAATTCTCAAATATCTTTTTCCCGCTATAACCGGAGAGGGTCACATCCACCAATTCTATTATATTATCAGGTCTTTCCATACTTCTTATACAATCCTTATATTCCAATATTAAACATATCACTAATATTTTATTTTTTCAACATTAAATCTTCCCGCTAAATATTCAATTCAATCTTTGAATCGATCAGGATAATCGAAAAATGGCTTGACATACAGGCAATTACAAACAAAATTGACAGTGTGGAATTTCAATTCGAATACAATTATAAAGATATTATATCGGTCCCGGCCAGAGCGCTGCGGGGCAAAAAGATACTGTTATCATCAATATTTATTTTGATTGCTCTGGGACTATTCTGCTGCTGTGCCTATCTTGGTCTGATATTAGACGGTTATTCGATAACTGAGATATATAATAATCACGGTATACTGCCGCTTGATGCTTTTGCTTTTGATTCTTTTCTGGCAATTTTATTTTATTATTATCTCGGTCCGTTTCTGGCAATTTTTTCTCTGATGATCGGAATTATGTCGGTTGCCATAATCGATTTTGAAAATATGCGCGGTAATCCGTTTTTATCATCT
>JAUVBC010000174.1 GCA_030591405.1 Candidatus Zixiibacteriota bacterium | reverse complement strand
TTGGATTTTCTATATGTGAGAAAATGATTCGGCCCCAATATTTAGACCGGAACTTTGGAAGTATATGAAACGTAAAGTATTAATACAAAATATCTTGAATGGAAACGGGTGATTTATGAAACTTTCTGATTATGAAAAAGATGGCGTATTTATCCTGGAGCCAAAAGGAAAAATTATGGGCGGCCCGGATGCCACCCTCCTTCATGAAAAACTGCATGAATGTATCGATCAGGGAAAAAAGAAGGTCATTATTAATCTTTCCGGAGTTGACTGGATGAACTCGACCGGACTCGGTATCCTCATTTCCGGTTTGACCACCCTGAGAAATAACGATGGAGAATTAAAACTGGCGAATGTAACCGACAAAATTCAATCTTTGCTGACCATCACAAAATTAGTTACCGTATTCGAAGCGTATGATTCAATTGAGGAAGCACTTAAGTCATTTTAATATATGTAGAACTGCATGCTAATTTTGATGGGGTAGGTTAACTCTTTGGCCTGCCCTTTTTAATTAAACTGGAGACAGCATGACCGGACCGATTATTAAGAATAATGCCATTACCATCCCTTCGCTGGAGGACTATCTGCCCGATGTTGACAACTTCGTGGAAGATATTCTGGAAAAACATGGGCTGAACAAATCGGTAATCGCCGATATTGCGATATCGGTGACTGAAGTGGTGGTCAATGCCATTATTCACGGGAATAAATCAATTCTCGAGAAAGTCGTAACTGTGACCGTAGACAAAACAAAAACGGCCATAGAAATTGTTATTGTTGATCAGGGCGAAGGGTTTAATCCGGAAGATGTCGATAATCCGATAGACGATGCCAATCTCCTCAAGGAGGTTGGGCGGGGAATATTTATCGTTAAGTCGCTGATGGATGATCTGAAAATTGAGCCATCGCCAACCGGAACCAGGTTCACCCTGACCAAGAACTTACAGTAATTAAAGAAAGCAGATGGAATTTCTTCAACCGATAATTGCGGCCGTCTATTTTATATTTGGCGGAATCATCCTGTTTCTGGCAATAACTGTTATCAGGGATGATTTCTCTCAACAGTTAAATAAAATAACCGGTTTTATGCTATTTTTCGCCGGGATGGGACCAATTTTTCTCGCTCTGGGAACAATAGTCAAACCGATAGCCGGCGCCGCGACCCCGTTTGAAGAATCATTGATTTACAATTTGTATTATATCTGGGAGATGTTTTTCCCTGCTTTTTTGCTGTTTTCAATGGCCTTCCCTATCAACAGACTGATAACTCTGAAACGCCCCAAACTAAAATTCCTTATCTTTTTGCCGTACATATTGCATATTGTTCTGCTTCTTGTATTCCATAATCCGGAAAAAATCTTAAACATTCTTGAGGTAGAATCGGGCGAAGGTTTTGCCTCATTGATACTGGAACCGATATCATATATCCTGAAATGGCTTGTCCTTGGTTTCAGTCTACTTTTAAGTTCTGAAAATACATTATTTTCTCTGATAAACTTGATCTATGTCGTTCTGGCAGTGTATTTCATAGTTCGGGGTCGCGCCCAAATTGCCAATGCAGAACTAAGGGCACAATCGACAATCATTATTGTTGGTATGTCAACCGCGATAATTCTCTATACTGGAGCTTTTATTATCCCAAATCTCTTTTCGATGGAATTTAGCGGGCTTTGGCGAGATGGAATTTTAATTGGTGCCCTGCTGATCGGTGGCGGATCAATAATCTGGTCGATAATCAGCCGTCGTTTTCTCGATGTCAGGGTTATGATCCGACAATCATTGGTTTATACAATCACCTCGGCAATTCTGGTTGGGCTGTATGTTCTGCTGATCAGCAAGGCCGATACATATATCTCATCATATTTTGGAGGTAAAACAACAATTATTAATATCGGCTTTATTGTTGTTGCCCTGATTCTGTTTCAGCCGATTAATATTCAGCTTGATAATTTGATCAAAAGACTGTTTATCAGAACCAAGACCGATTATAGAAATGTCATAAATAAACTATCGCGCGGACTCATCTCTGTTTTTGATCCAATTCAACTAAGAAACATGATTGAGCAGACCCTAAAATCAACCTTAATGGTTGAAAAAGTTTTTTTCATTCTTTTTGATGACCGCTTAAATGAATACACTGTGATATCATCGGATGATTATCCCAAGCGTTTTATAATTAATCGTGACGATCTGTTTCTTGGGGGAGTTAACCAGTTGGATGCACCAACACTTTTTGACAAGATGAGTCTTTATCGCGACGACAGCAAACTTGCCGCAGAACTGGAAAAAAGACGGACCCAGTTGATCCTGCCTCTCAAAGATGCCGATCATATGCTTGGATTTCTGGCTCTAACGGAAAAAAGCTCCGGTTTCAAGTATAATGCCGAGGATATCTCAACTCTTGGAATTATTTCCAATCAGCTTATAACCGCCCTGACCAATGCCCGGTTATACGCCGACTCGCTCGAAAAACAAAGGTTGGCCGAAGAGATGACTATTGCTCGCCAGATCCAGCTTGACCTGCTCCCGGAGTGTCCGCCGATGGGTGACAATTTTAGTATTTGTACCTATTCAGAACCATCGCGAATTATCGGTGGCGATTTTTATGATTTTATTGATATCGAGCAGAACCGATTTGGGATGGTTATTGCCGATGTTGCCGGAAAAGGATTGCCAGCGGCACTATTGGTAGCACAGATCCAGGCGACGATTCGCTCTGAGGCACGCAACTGTCGGGAGATACCAAAAATATTGTTTAACCTTAACAACCATATTGCCCGTTCAACCTCTTCGGAAAAATATGCCACTTTATTCTATAGCGAATTTGACTCACAGACATGTTCGTTCAATTATTCAAACGCCGGGCATAATTATCCGATTGTGGTGCGAGCCGATGGTTCCTATGAGTCTCTATCTGAAGGAGGCGCAATCATTGGCGCGTTCGCCGAGATGAAATTCAAATATAATTCGGTCAAACTTGAAAAAGATGACTTGATACTATTTTATACCGATGGCCTCTCAGAAGCGATGGACAAAGATGACAAAGAGTATGGTGAACAACGAATCATTGACCATGCAATTGAGAACCGGAAACTAAGTGCAACCGAAATTTTAAACGCGCTTATTTCTGATATCCAGCAATTCGATAACAGTCGCCCTCCCCGTGACGACACTACGGCCATAGTACTCAAAGTAACCTGTTAGGAAGAATGGAATGAAAACAGATTTCAGTAACGAAGAGTTCCTATTTAAAAGAAAAGATAATTTTTTAGGATATAATTTTTGTCCAAGATGCGCCCAAAAACTTAAACAGGAAAAGCTTGACGGACGGGCCAGACTAAAATGTATTAATCCCAAATGTGATTTTATTTATTATCATAATCCGATCCCGGCAGCCGGAGCAATCGTTATCAAGGAAAATAAGATTCTACTGGTAAAAAGAGCAGTTGCGCCAAAAATCGGTTGGTGGTGCATTCCGGCCGGATTTATGGAATGGGACGAACATCCTTCACAGACAGCCGTTAGGGAACTTCGCGAGGAAACCGGGTTGGATGTAAAACTAAAATCTTTTTTTGAGGTATATTCGGGGCATGACGATCCGCGAATGAACGCCGTTTTGATTCTTTATCTTGCGACAGAAATCGGCGGAATATTATCAGCTGATGATGATGCCTTAGATGCGAAATATTTTGGGTTTGATGAACTTCCGAAAGAGATTGCTTTTAAATCACATATCCAGGCCCTCAGTGATTACAGAGAAAGATATTTATAAGTTTTTATAATATTTTTTGCAGGCTTTTTGTATCTTTGTTAGAATAAAAACAGAGAGAATTTAAGGATTTAGGAAAAATAAACATGTTTAGAATAATTTCGATTTTAGGTCTTATATTAATATTGTCAACATCCATCGCGATTGGTGCAGATTCATACAAAAAATATGATTTATCAACGAATGAAGAGAATCTCCTTAAAATATCATTTTCAAATAGCCAGACAATCCTGACTTTTTATGACAATCAAAACAATGACAATAATGAGACTATCATTTTCAGCCCCGATGATGTCGCATTTAGAGATGATACTGTTTTTGTCAAAGGAACAGCCATTTTATGCTCTCAGGGATTTTTTGGTCCCAATGGACTGTTTCCGATTACTAACATCAGCAACGTAAAAATGGAGTTCGACAAAAAAAGTAAAGTCGAGATATTTTTAACCCAAAAAAGCAAAACCACATCAAAATTTGTAGGCTCCCGGTCCAAAAACAGAGTTGGGCTAAATCAAGACATCTCAGTTGAGGCAGAAGAATTTATTCGCGGCTCAGCAATTAGTTTTTGGTCCAATATTAAAATCGAGGGTGAAGTCAGCGGGAATGTGATCGCTCTTTTCGGTGATATCGATATCAGCGATAAAGCAAATATAAGAGGAAATGTTCTGGCTTTAAATGGCAATGTGAACCATGCCAAAAATAGTACAATTTATGGTGAAATACGCGCCACCAATATCAAAGATAAACATCGCTTTACTAAAACCTGGCGCGTGAATCTCAATTTTAGAAACCTGACATCAATTTCTAAATTTTATTACAACCGCGTTGATGGTGCCGCTCCATATTTTGGCTATAAATATATTAACAGTGATTCAACTCTTCCTGAGATCAGCGCGTTGGCTGGATATGGATTCGCCTCCGAACGCTGGCGATACGACATCGGCCTAAAACAGTATCTATTCAAAAACAAATCTGCTTATTTATCGGGATCGTTTTATAAATTATTAATATCAGGTGACGATAGAATTATCTCAGAAAAGGAAAACACTCTTTTTGCTATTTTGGTGACCGAAGATTACAAGGACTATTTTGAGGCGGAAGGTGGGAAAATAGGTGTCGGTTTTAAGTTTCCACTTAACATTGACTTGGAATTTAATTATCAGATTGAAAAATATAAATCGCTTCCGGCTCATAGCGGCCTATGGTCATTATTTGGAGGCTCAAAAGAATTCCGTCCTAATTTTTCATCACTTGGCACAATTCGAAGTATAAGTATGCGGGCAATGAATAATGAAGAGATGTCATCGCTTGGTTTTAAATTAGATTATAACAAAAATGGAAAAGATAATTACCCATATAATTCATTCACAACGGCCAATTTGGATATTGAATGGACACCATCCAGCAAAATTGATAGAAACGAATCTGATTTTACTCGCTATTTGATATCGGCATCGCGATTTCAAACCATAGACAGAAAAAACAGCTTTATTTTCAAAGCGGAATACGGGAACGTCGATGGTGATAACATTCCTCCTCACAAAACATTTTTTCTTGGCGGTTTAGGGACTCTGCACGGGTATGATCATAAAGAATTAGCAGGAACTGAATATTGGCTCGGCAGTATTGATTGCAAAATCAAATTCCCAGCCACCAGTTGGGATACTTGGCTTTTTTATGAGGTCGGGCAAATCGCCAATTATATTCAAAAGCT
>JAUVBC010000305.1 GCA_030591405.1 Candidatus Zixiibacteriota bacterium | reverse complement strand
GCTGTAACCAAAGGTGGTGAAACCACTTATAAGGAATTTTTTGGGTCATTTTACGGTATCGGTACAAAATATTGTAGTAAATTTGTTGAAACCCTGCGGGATTTCGATCTTCGATTTATTCTGTAACGGCCAGTTTGGTTTTGATCCAGATTTTTTGCTTATCAGGCATATTGTTCATCATTGCAGCGCGATCTCCACCACCCATACCGCCTCCGCGACCGCCACCACCTTTACCGCCTCCGCCGCCACCTTTGCCTCCTGAAGGGCCAATAACATCAATGCCGGGCATGCCGGTGGCACCGCCACTTTTACCGCCTCTGCCCATGCTGCCGGATCGTGTCATACCCATATCGCCAAATTCGAGGCCGATGGAGATGGTCTTGCCAGGTTCGGCATTTATACCATAAAAATTCTCACCTATCGTATCAAGCGGGATAGCAAATTCATAGGTGTACATATCATTTTCAAAACCGTATTTTACCATAGGACCAAAGGTGCCATCGGTCGGAATATTTTGTTCTTTATACCACCACTCAGAATTTAAAACGGCAAACAGTTTTGTCGTATCAACATAACGATTTCCAATTGGATTTTGGCCAACTGGCATATTTTTTCGAAACTGTTCAAACCCGATATTATCCTGCGGATTGGGGCCGCCGGAATAACGGATACCAAACTGTTCTTTTTTCTTAGCCTCATTATCGAGCCAAATTGTTAAACCGGTTTTACGAACCGCAACAAGCCATTTTGGATCCCGAAACCGGAAGGCGAGATAGATATTATCGGTATCATTAGACAGAGCCAACAAAACTTCCTGATCCTCAAAATAAAGCGCCGGGATTTGTCTCCAGTCGGAATAGTCACCATTGATATTTATTGGATTTGAGGTATAAGCACTATCGAGTTTGATTGATTTACATCCGGTCAAAGCGATAAGCAAAAAGATGAGTAGCAATATTGTCAATTTGGTAAATTTGGTCATATCCATTTCCTATATGCAATAATTCAATTTGTTATATGATTAGACAATCGTGGTTTTGGAAAGACTAATCCCCTGACAATAAAAAAACACGGCAGACCGGGACGTCTGCCGTGCAGAAAACATGACTTTCCGTCAGGAAAGGATTCCTGACGGCGCTAAATTAAGCTAAAATTCGCCGTAGATCGTGTCGAGCTGAGCTTCCGGCATTTCCATAAATACCGGGAGCGTATATTTTTCTATATATCCTTCGGCAACATATTTTAATAACTGCTTGAATACCCGCAGTTCGATATATCCGGTATGAGCCGTTTTTAAATACCCTTGAGCATTAAAGAAATAATGCGACGGGTACCCCTCGACTTTAAACACTTCGAGAAGTTTTTTGCCAGTCGCCACTTCGCCAACAAATCTGACCGAGTCGATACTGTCGGGCATAACCGAAATACAGGTGAAATTATCATTGAGATATTTAATAATCTCGGGGCGGGAAAATATTTCATTCAGCATTTCATTGGTCACCGGACAATCGGCCGAATGAAACATCATATAGATCGGATTGGTTCCAAACGGAAATATCGGCATCGCCGATTCGGCATCAAGCCAGGCCACTTTGTCTTTAATATCAGCGGGAGTTTTATAGTCTTTGCCGCAGGCCAAAAATAGAATAGATAAAAATACAAAAATTAATAAAATTGGGGAAAAGAATTTTGTTTTCATAAACCAACCTATTCGAACCGACCGGTTCGAGCCTTAACAGCCTGCTCAGCCAAAGCTGCTTTTGCCGTAACTTGACGAATCGTTTGATCCGCCGGAAGTCGATGATGATGAAAAAGCCGATACCAGCTTTTTAACATCGGACGATTTGCACTGCGGGCAATTGACAACCGTATCACTGCGCATGACCAGTTCTTCAAATTTATTGTCACATTCTAAACATTTATATTCAAACATCGGCATAACTAATACCTCACTCCATCATTGCCAGGGCCGAACCGGCCACCGCACCAAAAACTGCCGCCGTTTTGGTGTCACAAAGCAGCGGTCAGGTGGAACCGAGCTGTCCGTAAACAAAGCTCAGAATCAATCCGGCCAACCCACCTAATATAAGGCCTGAAGCCAATCTGACAAGCCGCTTTTTGCTAAATATTTTCAATTAGTTCCTTCAACTGTTTTTCAACCTCGCCAGCCAATTCTTCCAAACCGGAATCGGGCAACATTTTTGAGATCATCGATGGCCGCACCAGCGTAATGATCGTTTTATTTTCTTCCTGCCGCAAAACTATTTTACACGGCATAAACATCGCTACATTTATATCTTTACCCAATGCCTTATGCGCAAATCCGGCGTTACAGACTTCATAGATTTTAAGCGGTTTTATTTCAAACCCTTTATCGGAAAGAGTTTCTTTGACATCATGAATCGCCAAAATCCGAAAATTAAAATCGGGTGTTATTTTTGCCAATGATGTCGAAATCTCATCAATCGATTTGTCTGTTTCAATCGTGTATCCAAGTTCACTCATTTTATTTATCTTCTATTATTTTATAATTGGTGATAATATTAGCCATACCTTTTAAGGATTGGCTGACCATACAGTATTTTTCTTCGGACAAGTTAATCGCCTTGGCGACTTTCTTTTCATCAAGATTTTTCCCGGTGAAAATAAAGTGAATTTCTATTTTATTAAACGGTTTTGGGTATTGATCGGGATGAAATCCCTTGACCTCGATTTCGAGTCCGGTAACTTTCTGTTGCATCTTTTCAAGAATTCTGACCACATCAACTCCGGTACAACCGGCCACACCAAACAAAACCAGTTCAGTCGGTTTGTAACCGTTCTCTGTTCCACCTATCTTTTTGGCACCATCGGTGGCAATTTTATGCCCATAAGCTGAGGTTCCCTCGAACCTGATTCCATCGGTCCATTTCAGTTTAGCTTCTATCATCTTTGTCCTATTCCCATAAAATATTTAAAACAATAAATCATATATTCTATTTATAAATTTAGAACAGATTTGGCGCTATATGGTTCCAAAATATTACTAATTTCGGACATTTAACCGGGTTGATAACAGAAACGACAGCCGGATAGAAAAGAACGGGATAGTTTTTTTGGTACCATCCAAGTGCTGATAATTGTCGATAAAATTTATCCCGGATGAAGCATCTATATATAGATATCGATTGAGATACCCGGTAAAACCGATTGAGGTTGAAAATGATTTTTCAACAACTCCGGTTGGGAACGGCTCGGTATAATCGTCAACATCG
>JAUVBC010000048.1 GCA_030591405.1 Candidatus Zixiibacteriota bacterium | reverse complement strand
ACAAAGATCGGAGAAGGGACATCATTTTATATATATTTCCCAATAACCAGAAAAACAAAAAATGAGCAACAAACTATTGATATTTATGGCGTAAACGAATCGGTACTTATTGTCGACGATGATGAAGTTCAACGTCAAGTTTCGATCCAGATATTGAAAAAACTCGGTTACCAGATCACTTCTGTCGAAAGCGGTGAAAAAGCAGGTGCTCTTATTAAAGAAAAACCATTTGATCTATTGGTTTTGGATATGATTATGCCCGGTGGAATAGATGGCACCGAAACATACAAGCGTATATTGGAAATCCAACCTGAGCAAAAAGCGATTGTAGTATCAGGATTCTCGGAATCGGAACGGGTGATTGAGGCCCAAAAACTTGGTGTTGGTGTCTTCGTGCAAAAGCCATTAACAAAAGAAGCTATTGCCTCGGCGGTGCGGAATGAATTAGACAGGAAAAAAGAGATTGCTGTTTATTAAATTTTCAACTTATTAGCATTTTATGATTACAATACGGTTGGAAACAGAATCAGATATAGAATTTATCAGAGAGATCAATGAGCTCGCTTTCGGGCAACCCGATGAGGCCGAGCTGGTTGATAAATTACGGCAATCCTGTAATAATATTCTATCACTGATAGCAGAATTAGAGAATAAAATTGTGGGACATATTTTGTTCAGTCCGGTGGCTATCGACAGCACTAATGGTGCAATCAAAGGAATGGGGCTGGGCCCAATGGCGACCTTGCCAGAATATCAGCATCAGGGAATCGGGGCAGGTCTTATTAATACCGGGTTAGGTACGTTGACAAAAAATGGTTGCCCGTTTGTTGTTGTTTTGGGTCATCCAACCTACTATCCCCGCTTCGGATTTGAACCGGCCAGCAATTTTGGAATCGGCTGTGAATGGGAAATCCCTGATGAGGTATTTATGATTCATGTCTTTGATAAAAAGTTATTAACTAATATCAAGGGAACGGCGCTGTATCGCGAGGAATTTAACGAATTGGCCTGATGCCGTTTGATTCATAAGTTTTCTGGCTCAGGTTGTCCAACCATTCAAATGAATAAAATATCATATATATAGTATATTCTCTACAAGCATAAGGAGGTAAAAATATGACTGGAGCAGGTGGAGGAGCAGCCGGTGCGGCCGCCGCGGCCGCGGCAATAGCGCAGGCAATAAAGGCATCAGGAGCTATTGTAAAAATGGAACCGGAACAGTTTCAGAAATTGCTTTCAAAATCCAGTGAGCCGGCGGTGGTGATGGCTCATCATGGATGGCCGACAAAGAAAAATCATTATATGATGTCTTACAAAGGTCTGTTTTTCTATACAAAATCGGCTGAGGCCCTGATGATGCCGAGTGGTGCTGAAATAATATTGGCCGAAAAAATCTGGATACCGGGTTAAATCGCCGTTCTGATAAAAGATATGTTGTCAATTTAGAAAATATTTCTGATGATAACAATGGTATCTACTGGGAGTATCTGTTTATTTCAGCCTGAAGTTATCAAGATAAATAGTAATGTTACTGTCCGGTTGCGCTAAAGACAAAGCAATTAGACTGATTTTGTGCATATCGAGTTGACGGTTTTTCGGAGCATTTGTTATCTCTTTTAAAGGAACGGTAATTTTATTTAAACCCGGGTTTATTGATAAGAGCTTATTAAATCTGTTTTCATTATTTTTATTATACTGTCTGTCATTTATTTGAAGTTCGATGTTTATTGTTTCGGGATTTTCCGAAAAAATCGAGAATGATAAATTGTCATATCCGGTCCAGTCGGGATATGGTTCAACAATCATAAAATTTGGTTGACCATTTTTATTAAAATCAATCCGACCAACATTATTACCGATTGAATCGGCAAAATATTCCGGCGAAGGTACAATTGATAAAGAAGCATTATTGGTAAATACAAATTTTTGCTCCCAATTTGATTCAAAATTACAGATTACGGGAAAACGAATATTCCGGCTCAGGTATGCACCTATCCAGTTAATAGTCGGCATCATCGCCACCAGACCCAGAATTACTACCGCCAAACGAATAATATATTTTAATTTTCTGCTCAGGAAAACTCCGGAACCGGTCAATCTTCGATCAAAGGTAAAATATAAACCAAGAAAGCAGATCGCCCCGATACCATCGTTGATTATGTCCCAGAGATCGGCATCACGTGGCGTAAAATATTGTATTACCTCGGTGACCAATCCAAGCAGACCGGCGAAGATAAATGCAATAATATAGTGTATCATCGGATTTGCAAAGCGCCGTTCCCAGAAAGTTTGAGATATCCCCAAAAAAGCAATTGAGATGACTCCGAAAAGAGGAATATGTCCGGCATCAAAAATATACCGCCAAAGAAATATATTAAGCGGCATTTTAAATTTCTCCAGAACTATCAGCGCGGTCGAAATAACTGCTACCAATAGGACTATTAGTAATCGTTTGCTGAACTTCATACGTTGTTATCCGTGTTGCCAAAATTTTCTTAATATCGGATTATACATCAGAAATAGCAAGATGTTCATCAAATACTGTGACAAATTGACAATAAAATTAAGCGGACACAATAATCAGGATTTTTATTTGAGCAGTAACATTTTCCGGCTGGTATTATAATCCCCGGCGCGCAAATGATAGAAATAGATTCCGGTTGCCACTGTTTTACCATCGCCGTCTAACCCATCCCATTTAGCCAGGTGATCTCCAACCGATAACTCATCATCAACAATGGTGCTGACGGTGCGGCCAAGAATATCATAAACCGATAGTTTTACCGGCCCGGGAACCGGGACATAAAAACTGATAACGGTCGAGGCATTAAAAGGATTGGGATAATTTTGTTCCAATTCATATTCATCTGGGACGATAATACTTGATCCCAATGAAAGCGTACTGGCAGTATCGTTGTTTGAAAGCGCTGACCAATTACCGGCTAAATCGGCAGTTTTGATCGCAAAATAGTACAACGTATTTGGCACCAAATCAACAACCGTAAATTCTTCGGAACTTCCAGCCGGCCTGGGGTCGGGTTCCCCTGTCGCCTGACTGGCATATGACCAATTGGCTTCGGTTATTTCCTCGGTGTCATATCGAACATCATATCGCCAAGCGGTGCCGGTGTTGCCGTTATCGCCGGGAGCGGTCCAGATCAAGGTTATCGAAACTGGCGTAATTTCTGTTTGAATGGCTCTGATATTTTCAAACATGGTCCCGGAAAGTAGCAGGAAACAGATAACTATAAATATCGACGATACAACTCTGATGATTGTCTTTATTTTCAAGCAACTAAACATATTTTATCCGATCGTTATATTGGCAGATAACCGTAATTTCTGCATAACTTTCTTCCATCTATATAATTATCGGCAATATTAATTCAAGCTTAATCTGCGTTAAATTATCTGTCAGGAGCCTTATTTTATATAATTATTGTTAATTTTGAGACGAAAAAGTGAAGGGAAAAAAGGATGAAACCGCCAGGCGACTTCATCCTGTAATATCTAATTGATTCGATAACCACCAGACACTATTGCACTTACGGGCAAGCTGGAGCTGGACCTGATTTATATTTGTAATTAATCAGATAGACAATATCCAGAATATTAAACGGTGATATCCCATCAACATCAGCCGCCTCTAACGGATTTGGAGCCGGGCCGTTTTTGTATTTGTAATTAATAAGATATTCCACGTTCAAATAATAAGACCAATCTGGTTATCAATTTCGGCGAATATGCATCGTGTTGGGTGGATGACCGTCTTAACTAATATATGATTATATCAACAAAAATGCTTTTCAGTCGATAAATATTCTATATATAGTAAAATTATAATCGGAGAATTTGACAACGATAAAAGAATCTTCCACTTAACTGCCACGGAAGTAATTCGTGTCGAATCAAAATAACAATTAGAGGAATTATGTTCAGCTGTTTTTGCCAAATTGGGAAAATATATTGAAGGTGGTCGATGCTACATGATTGTGGATCTCACCAAATTTATCATTGAACCCAAATTGTCCAATTGCTATGCCGAAAAAATTCAGACTATCGCTCAGAATTGCTTGTTTCCTAATGGATTAGCAAGATATGGATATCAAATAACCCGAATGACCGTAAGGCTGGGGCATGAAAAAAAATCGATGGTGACCCCAATCTTTTCCACACCAAACAGGAAGCTTTTGAATTCATTGAAAATCTTATTAAGCAGCATTCCCAAGATATTCAGCCAATAAAATCATAATTTTGGTTGCTCCTCATTTTCCATTGTAAATCTGGCTTATAGTATAGTCAAATTGTATTGAAGCAAATTCTGCGTTTTGACGTAAATATTCTATAACTCCTTGACAAAAAAGGGCTTATTCTTTATCCTTTAATAAGGAATGACCCCCACTCTAATTCCTTTTTGAAAATTTCTGCCATAAAAAGTGTGGATAAAATATAGTCCAAATCACAAATATTCAAGGAGGTTGTATGAGAAATGTAAAGACAATCTATCCAATGGCCCTGTTGCTGATAGTTGCAATTCTGGCGCCATTGACCGCTATGGGTGGCCCCCGTGATGCCACCGTAGCCAAACCGCTCGACGATCAGCCCTGGGGCGGCGAAATTGACATTGCCGATTTCAGAACCGGAAGCATTAGCTCAATAGGAATTGAGCCCAATTCGAATCAGTTCGATATTATTAGTATCAGAAATATAGGCACTCCTTTGGTTTTATTCGATTATTTGCAAATGTTTATTTTCGATTCCAGAGTTATCACAGCAAGCTCATCTACCAGCAGTCAGGTCAATGTTACAACTATTCCGCAGTCAACCAGTTATACACCATCGCCAACCAGAAATAAGAGATTTTCCATCAGGAAAGGAAGATAAGATGAGTTCTCACCTAACAGCCAATATTGAATATGTTCAATGTTGCCGGAAGTATCTTGAGGGGCTTTTGCACCGCAAAGACTTCAAAGCGGCTGTCAGGTATTTTGAATCGATGAAAAACAGCCTCGATGATAAATCTGACACCGAGCAGGCATATTTTTTCTGTCTTGGCTCACGAGCCTATACTGGTACCGGAAATCCAACCAGAGCATTAGGATTGATTAGAAGCGGTATCGCGATTCTTTCCAAAACCATCGGAGATAAAAGCGAACTTGGTCAAGCCTATATGACTCTTGGAGATACCTTGCGCGAGTTGGGTTTCTATGATGAAGCCGAGCACGCCTTTCGTGATGCCGAATCTATATTCAGGCGCGATGACAATATGAGGGAAGCTGGCGATGCACTCAATCGTCTGGCCGGAATATTTTACAGAAAAAGTAATTTCAAAAGCTCATTAAAATGTCTTTTAGGCGCCATTGAGTTTACCAGAAAAGAAAATAACCAGAAAAAGCTGGCTTATCTTTTTGGTAATATCGGTCGCATCTATGGTCTTTTGGGTCAATTTGATAAGGCAGAAGAGTATATTCGGTTTAATATCGATTTATCTCGCAAACTCAAGGATGGGGTTGAACAAACCCGAGCTATCCTGTCTCTGGCCTATCTGGACATTCAGAGATACCGTTTTGATGATGCCGGAGAGCAATTGGACGAGGCACTTACTAAGATCGATCAATATAACCTGACCAAAGAGAGGGTCATATATCTAACCTATCAGGGTGAATTGGCTTTGAAGCAGAAAAAGTATGATCTATCCGAGAAGTTCCTGAATGATGCCGCGACGGCCGGTTTTAAGGTCGCCCCTGAATCGTATCTTGCCGTTCGTCCGCAGCGATGGCTGGCTGAATTGAAAACGGCCCGGGGTAATTATCGTCAGGCACTTTCAATCGCCAATAAATCCCTGCTGGCGATGGAAAAACTCGGAAGCACTGCCGAAATCGGTGCATTGCTTAAAATCAAGGCAATCTGTCAGGAAAAACTGGCTCATACCGGGAACGCGGCAAAATCATATCTTGAATCTATCCGAATTCTGGAACATAATCGGATCAAGATCGAGCTTGCCTCGGCACTGGCTGCGGCTGGGGATTCTGAACTGTTTGATGTCAACAAAAGAACGATGTTTCTCTGTCGTTCCGAAGATATCTATGTTGATATTGACGCCACCGCAATGATCAACATACTCAGGAAGAAAATCAGTATTATCAGTGCCAATGGCTCTGGTGGAGATATTACATCAATATCGACCAATTTCGGATTTGATGATCAGGCACCCGAATTTGTGACCCGAAACAAACGGATGAAAAAGCTGATCACGCAACTTCAACTCCTTAAGAATTCTGATCTCCCGATTCTCATTACCGGTGAGACCGGAGTTGGCAAGGATTATCTGGCTAAGTTTTTCCATACTCTCACTCGCCCGGATGGTCCGTATATTCCGGTTAACTGTGCGGCAATACCTGATACCCTGATTGAATCGGAACTATTTGGTTATCAAAAGGGAGCTTTTACCGGAGCCGAATCAAACCGTCATGGTTTGTTCCGTGCGGCCGACAAAGGTGTCCTGCTTCTTGATGAAATTGGTGAGTTACCATTGATCCTGCAGGCCAAACTGTTGAATATTCTGGAAACCAGAAGGCTCCGTCCGTTGGGATCGACCGATGAAATCGAGTTGGATATCAGGATCATTGCGGCGACCAATTGCGATTTAGCGGAGATGGTGGCAACAGGCAGCTTCCGGCAGGATCTGTACTATCGGCTGGCCGGAATTAATATGGAACTGCCTCCACTTCGTGAGCGGAAAGAGGATATTCCTTACCTGCTGAAAGTTTTCATGCAGAAAGCAGGACTTCTCAAAGAGAATGAAAATCCTGAAGATGAATTGACCTATCAGTTCGTTAACTACGACTGGCCGGGTAATATTCGTCAGATGGAAAACAAGGTCAGCCGATTGGCGGCGATGCTTTCGATCACCAATGATGGATCGCTGGTTGAGTTGGCCCGAAGTTTCTTTGAGGAAAATAGCGAAGAAGATACCAAGACGCTCTTTGAGAAGGTTGAGGCCTTTGAGAAAAAACTTCTCATGGAAGCGCTGGTTTCCTCTGATGGCAACAAATCAAATGCGGCCAGGATGTTGTCGATTCACGAATCGACTTTTCGGGCTAAAATGAAGCGATACTCTCTGGGAGGTACAGTCAACTAAAATAGCAGGTTAGCAAGGTGCCATGGACGGCGCCTGAGAGTTTCTCCCACAATAACAGGCGGTAGTTATTAAAACTGCCGCCTGTTTATTTATACACTTACTTCCCAACCTATTGACATACAATACATTACATCGTCTTTAATTGACTAAAATTAATGAACGATTATTATATAATTTTATTATTAATCAATTCCATATTTAGCCGAATTATATATAGACGAGAGCAAAAATGCGGGGTTAGAGAAATATAAATAAGGTACACCTTGATTATGAGTAAGACATCCAATAATATTCTATTCTGTGATTGGGAAACTGAATCACAAAATTATGAGCAGACAAAATTTTTTGATCTACCCAACTTAGATATTTACAAGGTAGTTTTTTTTGATCCGCTCAGCTTTTCCATCAATAATGGTCTTAGAACAAACGCAAATGATCTCTGGACACGTGAAAATATATCTTTAACAGAGACTGAATTTCAAGAGTATGTGGCAAAAGTAAAATTGGCGGTTGATCAAATCCGCGATTTTATTTATGGTGGAGGCATTTTTGTAATTCGTTCCGTGCTACCGAACTCCCATATTACCGTCAGGAAAAAAAGCAGTTCCAGCAGCAGTGAGTATCTTAAGTCTGTCATCTCACCATTTTTCTGGCTGGAGGAGTTTTTGGGTAAGTACTCATTTCAGCATGCCAGCGAAAGTAAGCTCCGGTTTTTGGATGAGGAAAATATTCTTTATAACGTCTTCAAAAACACAGCGGTCAAATGCCAGCAGACTCAAAATGTTATTCCTAAGGGAAAAACTGAGGTTGTAGCCGACAGCTGTAAACAATCCCGGTTGCCGATTATTACCAGAATAACTTTTGTTCCCCAAAAAGGGCAGATCTTTTTTATTCCCAAGTTTATCGTCGAAGAAGAAAGTCGATTACTTACCGAAGCATTTATTCAAATTGCCGAAAATACCGTAATACAATCGCTTCGGCCAAACTGGCTGATCAACTATGAAAAAGAATTGGACCTGTCCAGTCAGTTCGCCCGGGCCATTGATGAAATTAATATTGAGATGGAAAAATTAGAAAGACAAAGAGCCTCGCTTCTTCATAAACAAAATGAATCTGAAATCTATACCAATCTTTTATACAAATCGAATGAGGAACTTACCAAAGCAGTTAAAAAGAGTTTAGGATTAACTGGCCTGATTTCGCCGGAACCACCCTCCTATATCGAAAAGGGTAAATTTGATTTCTATTATCGTGATAAACTGGCGCCGCATATTGTCGGGCAAGTGGTATCAACCGAGGACGGTCCGATTTCGATTGATGTTTTTGAGCAGTTTTTGGAAAAGCTTGATAGTTGTAAATTGAAAAAAGAAGACAAGGCAATTTTTGTTGCTAACGCCGATTTTATGATCGATCCGTCCAAAAGAAAAGCATGGTTCGAAAAGGAAATCATAGCCAAAAGCAGAGCACTGGAAATTTGTCTTTTGACAACAGCCGAACTTTTTATTCTCGCCTGTTATCTTCTGGGACGAAGTAATTCATCAAGCGGCAAGGCGATCAAAGAGTCATTAAAAAAAGACCTGTTAACCTGCGATGCCGTTTTCAGATTCAACCAGGAAAAATTCTACGCCCGTAGGCGGTAGAAAAACTATTTTAATTATTTCTCTATTTTTACACGCTATTTTCCAATTCTCTATTATATTAATTTTATGGTATGGGTTAATGAAAAGATTGTGGAAAAATGCATTTTGGTCGGACTGGCCCGCGATTCACGTCAGAAAAACGAGGTTGAATCATCGCTTGATGAGTTGGCCGAGCTGGCCAAATCAGCCGGAGCCAAAGTTGAATCTATAAATATTCAGGTTCGAAAACCAGATCCCAAATATTATGTCGGTAAGGGATTTGTCCAGATGCTAAAAGAACAAGTCGCCGACAATGGAGCCAATCTGATTATTTTTGATGACCCTCTCTCTCCTGCCCAGCAACGAAATCTTGAGACTACTTTTGACCTTAAAGTTATCGACCGATCGATATTGATTCTTGATATTTTCGCGCTCCATGCCCGTACCGCAGCCGCCAAACTGCAGGTGGAACTAGCCCAATTGGACTATATGCTGCCTCGTTTGACCAAAGCCTGGAGCCATTTAAGCAGACAGGTTGGAGGTATCGGCACCAAAGGACCGGGTGAAACCCAGCTTGAGATCGATCGCCGTCGGGTCAGGACAAAAATCGCACAGCTTAAAAAGGATATTAAACGGTTAGGTCAACAACGCGATACCCAGAGAAAAAGCCGGCAACATCTTTTTAAAGTTGCACTTATCGGCTATACCAATGCCGGGAAATCAACCCTCTTTAATTGTCTGACCAAATCCAAGGTTGAAGTGGCCAATAAGCTTTTTACGACTCTTGATTCGACCACACGCGTGATGTCATCAGGATACCCCGATAAAATTATTTTCACCGATACCGTCGGATTTATTAAAAAACTCCCACACCAACTGGTAGCCTCATTCAAATCAACTCTTGAAGAGGTGTCCTATGCTAACTTGCTGCTCCATGTGGTCGATTCATCAGACCCCTTTTATAGTGATAAAATTGAGCAAACCAGAGCGGTTCTGCGCGAAATAAATGCCGGAGAGATACCAACCTTATTGATATACAATAAGATAGACGTAGCGGAGAGCACCGAGGGGAATAACCGGGAGGCCGATATATTCCATGTTTCGGCATTGAAGAATTTGGGGCTGGATAATCTAAGAAACGAACTATCCCGTCAACTCGGCCTTTATTCCTATAAAACCTATTAAGTATCTTGCCTTTCTGCCGATTTCTTAAATAATAAGGAGGATAGCCCGATATGGCTAAGAGCATACTTATAGTAGACGACAATCCAAATATGTCCAGCCTTCTCGTAGAGATGCTGGAAGTTTTTCAATATGAGGCCCAAAGAGCCAACGATGGCCATGAGGCCCTTGAGAAAATCGAGCAGAATGATTTCGCCATGGTCATTACCGATATGCGAATGCCCAAAATGACCGGGCTAGAACTCCTTCATGCTATAAAAGAGAAAAAACCGGATTTGCCGGTTATAATGATATCAGGTTACTCGGTCGAAGAGTGCGACTCTGATCAGGTTAAAACCAAAGCTGATGGTTT
>JAUVBC010000320.1 GCA_030591405.1 Candidatus Zixiibacteriota bacterium | reverse complement strand
GGATATTCTTCAATTGTCACCATTATTTCACAGGCAGTCTTAGTCGCCATATCAACCTCCGAGTAATAGATTGGCTTTTTAAATAATTCATTATTGCCTGAAAATCAAGCATATAGAGGAAAATATTCTTTGATTTCTTGGATTCTCATGATTTCAGGGCGGTTGAATTATAGTGTGATTTGGATGGCGGAGGAATCAAATATACTAGGATAGAGGGCGAGTCAGTAGTTATCTATTTGAGCAGCAACATTTTCTTGTTGGCTGTGAAACTGTCGGCATTAAGACGATAGAAATATATGCCTGATGAAACCTCGCGGCCGTTCTCAGATTTGCCATCCCAGATTATATTATGGTGTCCGGCAGCAACAGATTCATTAACCAAAGTCTTAATTTCTCGACCAAGAATATTATAAATGGTAATTGTCACAAAAGATTTTTTGGGCAGGCCGTAACTTATTCTGGTTGTCGGATTAAACGGATTGGGATAATTCTGAGATAATTGGTAAGTATCAGGCAGAGAATTGTTGTCGCCATCTTCTATATCTGTAATTATATCGCATCCTAAATCGAGGGCGCCGATTAGTTGGCCGCAATCATTATTTAGTGCCAAACAGGGCGAATTACCGGCCAGTTGGTAATCATCAACATCCGGATCACAGAACAGCGGATCAACGGATAAATTGCCATTAATATCACTTTGACTTTCAATCGCTCCAACCCAATCGCCGCCGATGTTGCCAAATATATTGCTGCAGCTGATGGTTGGCAGGTCATTATTGTTTGGCAGATAAATAGCTCCTCCCGATAAACCAAAACCGATAATACTGTTTTCAATTGTAATAGGTGAAAAGTTGCAGTATACACCGCCGCCGTTTTTGGCATCGTTTTTAACCAGCGTACAGTTTGTTAATATCGGTGATGAATTATACTCCAGCCCGATAGCACCGCCAAAATTAGCTGCACTGTTTCCGACAAAAATTGTCGCTGTAATAATCGGTGATGACTCCTCACAAAAAATGGCGCCGCCAATATTATTAGAATTGTTTGAATAAAAGTCAGTATTAGATATTTCAGGCGATGAATACTGAAGACAGATTGCACCACCCAGTTCTTCGGCAAAATTACCGGAGAAATAACAACTTGCGATGGTAGGAGCTGAACTGGATAAAAATATGGCACCGCCAAACTCATTGGTTGTATTACCGGTGAAGATACAATCTGTAATGACAGGGGATGAACTGCCGCAATAAATGCCGCCACCAAATTGAGTGGCGTTATTCTCTATAAATGTGCAATTATTTATTTCAAGCGATGAGGTATCAAGACAGGCAATTCCAGCCCCGCCCAAGGCCGATTCATTTCGCTGAAAAATAGAATTTAATATAGTTGGAGATGTTTTTTCGCAGCGAATACCGCCGCCTTCGTTATTGGCGAAACCGTTACGAATAGTAAAACCGATAACTTTGGTTGTGCTGTCTTCACTGGTATGGAAATAGAATCCACGATGAGGTGAAATTCTTGAGCCGCCGCAGTCAATGATGGTAACCTCGGGTCCACCCTCAGATATAAAGACAATATTTTTTCCAGCCGGATCAAGGTCCTGATTTCCATCGCCGGTATAGGTTCCTTCGAATACGAAGATGGTATCGCCGGAAACGGCGGCATCAATTGCTTTCCTGAAAGTGGCAAAAGGAAAATTCAAACTCCCATCGTTATCATTATTGCCGTCAACCGAAACATACCAGATAGGACCAGTATGTTTGACGATCTCAATTTCCTGATTACATTGGATACTGTTGCCGCAGCCATCGGTGGCAATCCAGGTCCGAGTTATGATATTTTCGGTAAGCAGATCGACATAAGATATGGTCGGGTCAGAATCGCAGTTATCATCCGCTGTGGCGCTGCCGGTATTGGCTGGTTCGGTTGCCTCTCCAAAATAGACGAAGGTGTCGGCTGGACAGGTGATTACCGGTGTTGTTCTATCACTGAGAGTAATAATCTGGAGACAGTCAGAGCTATTTTCGTCTGAATCGGTGGCGGTCCAGGTGCGGTTAATTATCTGTTCCTGCGGGCAATTTCCGTCGATGATTTCATCGGTATAGGTAATAACCGGATCGGCGTCGATATTATCGGTTGCAGTGGCATATCCGGTAATCTCCGGCTCGGTGGATGCCGAACATTCGATTATTATATCACCGGGGCATGTTATAACCGGTTCTTCCGGTTCCTGGCATATTACTTCAATGAAATCAGAATGGGGACCAAAATTTCGAGAAGCATCCTCGGCTATTATCATATAATGATAGCTACTTCCAACGGTAACACCATTATCATTAAAAATACCGACTGATACTCCGGAATAATTAAGCGAACCGGCCGGATCATCAATTCTGAAAAATGATCCATTCGACGATGATTCCCGCCGATAAACGTGATAGGTCAAACCTGCAACAGCATCCCAGGTAATTTCAATGGAAGAAACCGAAGCAGAATTACCGGCCAGACCGGTCGGTTGAGCTGGCTAGTTGACTGGTGCTAGAGAAATATTTTGCTCATAAAATGAGTTATTTGGAATTAATCCCTCAAGAACAAAACCTTCGTTATTTGTTAAATTATAAAAATAATAGTCGTAAGGATTTCCTGCAGATTCAGTTAGGTAGTTTTGAAAATCATCAAGCCAGTTCCCGTTATCATAGCCGATTCCGACACATAAGTCTATTTTAATCTCTTCATCGGTGTCATCAAGAAAACCAAAGAAACTGATTTCGCCGTCAGCCGGAGTAGATAAATCGGAATTAGTAACCGTTCCAAATATTGATCCCTGAGCCCAAACCGATTCAGCCGGTATCAGAAATAATACAATTAGAAGTGATAACAAAGTTAGATTTCTTGTCGAACAGTTTTCAGGATTCACCATATCTCCGTCTTGCTTAAAACCAATCTGTCAATATGCCTAAATCTGCGAGACAGATAAGTTAAAACATAATTTTTCTCTGACAAGGGGTCAATTGCAATTATTTGGCCATTTTCTAAAAAAAATACAAATATCTCTTAGAAATC
>JAUVBC010000163.1 GCA_030591405.1 Candidatus Zixiibacteriota bacterium | reverse complement strand
AGTTGGCAAACGGCAGGATGGCAATAATATCAGTAGCTTTGGCAAAGGTTGGGTTGGCATCAAGTGGTTCATCGGCAAATAGATTCAATCCCCCCATTAACAGCAACATCCCGGACAGAAATAATATTTTAAATGGAGTTGTCATATTACCTAATTAATTAAAGTCCCCAATATTTTTTTTATGCAATCTCTCATCACTTCACTGGTCGATTTATTCCCAACCCCAAATAATGAAGATAAAAATCCCTTACCTCCGGCCGTATGAGTGGCCGACCAAACCGTTTCACCAGTTTCAGACTCAACCATTCTGGCAACAATAGTCATAGTTATGGAGTTTGAATTGCCACTGCGGATCTGAGATGATTCGGTTACCGCCCCCAGAAAGAGACCCTGAACGCCAAGATTTTTACAGATTTTAATAATCTGTTCTTTGGTTAACGCGTCGGTGCGGACTAAAGATTGTTTTTCCAAAACATAATTAACCTCACCCGGTTCGATAACATCAAAAGTCTCTGAGGATAATAGCTCCGCAATAAAGATTCTGGTTGCCCGCGCTCCCGAACCCTGATCCTTCGATAAATTATCAAATGGAATAACGGCGACTTTTTCAAGGAAACCAAAATTATATTCACCATGCAAAAACACCGTTGGCCGCATCCCGCCGCATCCAATGACGCCTGTAATTACAATCATCAAAAGCAGCGCTGACCACAATTTAATCAGATTTAGTCGTTTCATATATTAAAACCCCGTTCTAAGCCCCGCCTGGAAACTGCTTGTTCTCCGCCTGCCTGCCTGTGTAAATTCGGTATCAGAGTAGCTGGCAAAAATTGTACTGCGGGAACTAACTTTGTAATTAATTCTGGCGGTATAACGATCACTTCCGGTTCCTTTGTTATTGTCATTTTTATAAAAAGTCGCGCCGCCTGTCAACCGACTGCTCATATTCCAACTTATACTATATTCCTGTAGAGTGTTACGTAAATTTTCATCTTTATTTAATGCGTATTTCCCCCGCAAAAAGATTGAACCGGTAAATCTTAAATTATAATCAACACCGTACTGACGTCTGGTTCTACGAGCAGTACTTGACACCGGTTCGGTCATCTGATATCGATGCGAAAATGTAGAACTGAGCCAACGGGTGAGCCAGGCATCTCCGGAGATACGATAAGACCAGGTAGTGAGTCCCGGTAAACCGCCAAACCGGTTATATTTATTATAACCAATTTCCGCAACCAGATTTAATCCGTCAAACAACGAACCATTGCTATGTAATAATAAATTGTTGTTTTCATGATCTTTTAGCTCATTAATATAGCTGGTTCTGGTGCTGGCGGACAAAGAAAAATCGAGTGTTTCAAGCGGATCAAAAAGCAGATTATATGAAACGCTTACATTTTTGTTTTTGGAACTGATTTGCGAGAATCTGTCGTATCCGGCCTGAAATGAAAAGTTTTGGGTCAAGTTATCACTAATAGAATGTTTTGTCGACAGAGAGTAGTAGATCTGTTCAGGGCTATTGCTGAAATCGCTGACCGGTGTTTTTCGCATGGCAAAATCAAAGGTGGAAGTCAGTTTGTTGGAAAATATATAACGACTCGAAAGATCAATAATATGTGAGGATATTCTGCGAGTTTGATTGTCTATATTCTCGACACTGGATATAGCTTCAATTTCTGTTATCAATACCGTTGAAACATCATTAAAGTTCGTATTTACCGCTTTGATATATCTGGTATTTTGTTGATCAAAAAATATATCATAGCGTGTGAAATTAATATTATACACTATTGACGGCGTCGATTCTATTGGCTCCCATGTGAAATTATCATTTGAAATAAAAATTTGCCAATTCAGATTCAAATCGGATTGGCGATCGGTGTAAATATACAGCCCTTCGACATCCCTTATATATCCAAAATCTACTCCAATATTTTGATCAAGCGAGTTGCCACCTATATCAATTTCGGGTTGGACGGCAATGTCAATATTACCATCAGATAAACCACCGACCACGTTCAAAGGGTCGGTTAAAGCAGTTATGTCATAATTGTAAAGCGCATGAAAAAATGATATCGGCTGTAAAATCTCCGACCCTGATGGTCTTTCCGTTTTTTGGGATCTATGATTGAAACTATAACTGGTTGTTACTTGTAATTTATTACTGGCGCCCCTGATTATATGACCCCAGCGAAAGATATGGTTCAAATCGGCAACTTTCAAATCGGTTGCCATATTTTTGCTATTGCTGGCAGTTAAATTGTAATGAAAGTTACTATTTTTAAAGTCATATTTTAAGCCGGCCTGCAAGCGATTATCACGTGTATCCCGAATTGATCTGCTGTTATTATTTTTGGCGCTGTTACCTTCATATCTAACATTTAATATCGGTAACCCGGCCAACCTGCTTTTAAAGTTTATGCCAAGGTTCTCCCGCAGTAAATCAATAGAACCGTTATCATTAGATGATTCGACCCGGCGAATGGATGAACTCAAAACAAATTTGGGGTGGTTCCAGACAAATTCACCCGACGGTTGTACCTGCCGCTGCCAGAAGTCTTGATTTATTCCCTGATTAATACCAAGATCATGATATCTAAGACCAGCCCGCAGTGTAATATATGGCCCAAATGGAGTTGACCAGTTGGTAGAAAAGTCCTGAGTAAGAGAGCTTGTTTTTAGGGTATCGGATGTGGAATTGGATAATGATAAATGAATAGTGCCACTCAATTTACCAGGCATTGCAAAAAGATTACTCCCCTATAGGAAGAGGATTATTACCGTTGATAAGATAATCCTCATCGGCGCTTTTATCATATATATCCGACAGCTATTTTTCAAAATCATCATCCATCGCTTTTTATCAATATGGTACAGTTATCATATAAGGGCTTTGACCTACGTCAATAATATCAACTATTTTTTGGCTGTTAACATTGATAATAGCTACTGCATTCTGGTCAACCAAAGTGACAAAGAGTCGACGGTTTTCCGGTTCCAGGGTTATTTGGCCAGGCTGTCCCGGTAGAGCAATACGGCCAAAAATCAACTCCTCTTCTACTTTTATAATATCGACTTCCTGACAGTCACGCAGTGCCGCATATAATAAATTAGAAGTCGAGCCATAGGCAAGACCGGTCACTACCGAACAGAGATTTATTGAAGCCAATGAAGCACGATTCTGAGTATCAAAGATTGTCAAAGTTCTATAGTCATCGGCCGCGAGATAGATTAAATTTTCGTCCGCACAGATATAAATCTCTCCGGGAGTGCTGTTGATTTTCATTGGAATTGAAAGAGTTCGATTAACCGGGTCATAGATTGTTATTTCATCGGATAGACGGCTGCTAATATAGACAAAAGATTGATCAACCCCCATCCCAACCGGCTCCGGGCCAATAATTTGCCGGTCAATCTCCTGAAATGCCGGTAAATCATAAACCACTAAACTATTTGACCCAAAATTCAGGACATATAGCTGTTGTTCATCCGGGGACATTGCTAAACGGCTTGGCTCATCACCATAATTCAAATCAATAGTTCTTGTTACCTGCATCGTTGGAACATTGATAACTATGATTGTATTATCGGCGGCATTGGCCACATATAGCTGATGATTAAATTTTGAATAAACCATCCCTCGCGGTCCGCGACCGGTTTTTATTACACCAACAAGACGATTATTAAAGCGATTAAAAACCGAAATATTATCTGATTTTTCATTTGTCACGAATAAAAGTGAGCCGGGAGGTGGAATTTCAGGATGCTTGATTTTTAAATCGACTGCATAAGCAAAGTCATCCGGTGCTGTGCTTTGAGGAAGCCATTCCAGAAATAACGATTGAGTGGTGCCGCTTTCAATATTTAATTCAACATCAACTTTTACTCCGTCGGGGCTGGTTCTCAATTGAGCCATTTCACCATCAACAATGATTTCCGCCATTCCAAAGTAAATGATTATGTCATGATAATTCCCCGGCGCCAGCAATTTTTCTGTCAGCAGAATTTGGTCGCCAGCCATCTGTTTTGAATTTAGTTTTCGGGGGCGTTCCAGTAATGAAATCCGGTCGTTATCGCGACCAATAAATAATGAATCAATGCTCAGGTTAATTTTTTCACCACCTGAAGCACCGATTTCAAAAATGATAACAATTTGTGATTCCGGGGAATTACCGATAGAATTGGCGGGAAACAGATCAGCGGTAAAAAATAAAAATATTCCTATCAGAATCAGACAGATTGTTAACGATTTTATTCTCTTTTTGAATTCGAATAACATAATTCTTATACAAGTTACTACTTTAAAAGAAAGCGCCCAAACATTTTGTTCGGGCGCTTTATAATTAATTGCATCTTCAATATCTTTTTATAAGAATTGAAATATCCAATCAAATCTTAATGGATTGCATCTCCAACATCTTTACCGTGACACTTGTTGCAAAGTGAGCGCTGATTCGGGCTTGAATATGGATCGGCAATAGCATAAGATCCTGATTCCAAACCGTCTTCTTCAAGTAAAGTTACGCTGAAATCCCAACGACCGGCGTTCGGTGCCGATGAGGCATGGGCACGGTGGCAGGTCAAACACATGACTTTACTGCTGGACGATGGTCCGGCAGTTGAACTTGTTGTAACGCCAGCACCTTCAAACGGAACTGCGGCCAGATAAGAAGTGGCGATGACGCCACCGGTCATATTTTCGGTGCCATTGTAGGCATTGTAAGCTGAAGCAATGTCTCCGCCGAGACTGGAGCCTGACGGGTGAACCAGATTTCCGCTATTATGGAAATCGCCATGGCAGTTTGCGCACCAGCCGCTCATGCCACTGTTATAGGCGGTGTGACTGGCATTTGATTCGCTGCCAAAGAAAATTGACAAACCAGCAGCAGCAGGAGCCGGATTAGTAAAGTCGTACAATCCGTCCTGAACACTGACCGGATCGGCAACGGTGCCGCCATAAAGCAGTCTGAAGTTGGTGTTACCATGCGGGTCATGGCAGCTTGAACAACCGAGGTCGCCTGACGGGAAAGTTCCGCCTGGGCCGGCGCCGGTTAGGTTTGTGGCTTCCGCAGCAACTCCGCGCGATGGGGCAACAATATTATGTCCAGCCGCATCTCCGGGAATTGCATTAACCCATGAGCCATCCGGCAAAGTATCGCCACCGCCATGGCCGTCATACAGATTGTCTTCCAAAAGGAAAACAAAGTTTCCACTCCCTTTTTCCGGTGGCGGGGCCAACGGATCGGCACCGAAAACAGCGCCTAAACCGGATGCGTGACAAGACAAACAAACGTCACTTGGGGTTTCGTCTTTAAGTAACCATTGGTTACCTGTCGGACTGTCAGTATCCACTAATACGCCGTTTTCGCTGTTATGCATTGTATGACACCCGTTGCAATGTGCAACACCGGCATCATGGAACGCAAACGCGCTACCAGCAAACAGGAGACAAATTCCTGCTACCAGCAAGGTTAGGTTACGCATTTAGGATTCCTCCTCGTTGAAAGTTAATGGTACCATCACTAAATGAGCTATTGTGATTTATCTCAATGCTCAAAATTTGTGATTTATTTAGGTTTTTATTTACATTTATAATTTTGATATCATTTAGGCCCGAGGAGTTAATTATTGATTCTGGAGAAATTCCCAATTGATCAGGAATCTGGTTTTCTTTATTTT
>JAUVBC010000317.1 GCA_030591405.1 Candidatus Zixiibacteriota bacterium | reverse complement strand
CATCGAGTACTTTCTGACCGCCGTTTATCATACAGATGTAATCGCACAGTTTTTCGGCCTGCTCCATGACATGAGTAGAAAAAAGAATCGTCGTTCCGCGACGTTTTTCTTCCATTAAAACATTTTTTATAAGCTCAATATTAAGTGGATCGAGACCGGAGAAAAGCTCATCAAGAATAATCAGATCTGGCTGATGAATCAAAGTTGTGATAAATTGAAGTTTTTGCTGCATCCCCTTGGATAGTTCTTCGACCTTTTTCTCTTTATAGTCAATCAGCGACATCTTCTCAAGCCAGCCATCCATTAATTCATCCGTTTTTTTGACCGGAAGACCCTTGACCTCCGCAAGAAATCTGATTATTTCTTTTAGAGTCATTTTTTTGTAAAGTCCCCGCTCTTCCGGCAGATAACCAACATGATTCCTAAAATCATCTTTTGTTTTGCCACCCTTGATTAAAACTTCACCCGAATCGGGCGCGATAATATTCATTATCATTCTAATTGTTGTTGTTTTGCCAGCGCCGTTAGGGCCGATTATTCCATATATTGATCCTTGTGGGACAGAGAGAGATAGATTATCAACAGCCTTTTTGGATTCATAAGACTTGCAGATATTTTTCAGCCGTAAATATTCATTCATATTTATAGTCCTTCCTATTGAGCGGACAATTTAATAATTGGAAAGGGTTGGTCAACAAAAATTTAATATTAAATATCAAGGAGATTCATCATATCATGGGCATTCTTGACAGCCTGCCCGAGATGACAATTATTAAAAAAGATATACATCTTTTTGGCCTTATCTTCCATTTTTAGAATTTTTTCTTTCCACTCCCGTAATTCTTCATGGCTGTAATTATAATCATACCGCAAAACTCCCCCATCCCACCATTCCTTAATATTTCGTCCATGAAGTCTTAGATATGCCGTATCTGTTGTACCAAACATATCTGGTTTTAATAATCCGGGTAATTGAGGTTCATCGACAGCGGCATAACCGATTGAATTTCCCCGTAGATAATCATACATATCACGGTTGACCCAGCCATTGTGACGAAATTCGGCAAAAAGCGGATGCGGTTTTAGCAATTCGCTGCAATATTTGATATATTCTAATCCGCTCTGTGAATATTTAAATGAATATGGAAATTGAGCCAGCAGACCTTTTAGTTTGCCAGAATCTTCCATCGGCTTGAGACATTCCCGAAATTCATCGACAGCAACTTCTATTTCTTTCCTTTGGTGAGTGACAGCCTGCGGGACCTTTATAATAAATTCAAATCCGTTGGGAGTTTTCTTTTCGATATTAGCCATCACCGCTGGATGTGGGATACGGTAATATGTAGAATTTATTTCGACAACCGGAAAATGCTGAACATAAAAATCAAGCATCTTCCCTTTTTCAATATCTTTAGGGTAAAATGTCCCTTTCCAATCATCGAAGCTATATCCAGATGTACCAATCTTTATTTCCATATTTCATCCTGTACAGTTATTTACCCATACGGAAATAAATTTGGATAGTTTCCGATATCACTTATTTTTTTGAATTTGAAATCTGACTCGGCCGCATTTGGGACAGACCCATTTGCGTTTTTTATGAAATGAACGTTTCAGTTCTTTCATCGCTATTTTGCACTTGGGGCAGGTCATTTTATAATATGAAGAAAATCAGAGAGAAGAAAATCGATTCGTCCAATAAAAGTTGACATTCGCGACATCACGGTGTATCCAAAGGTCGCACCAAAAAACAGCATCAGAAAATATGTCCCCAATTTGGCAACTTTCCCAATGATACCTTTGTGTGCACGACTGAAATAAAAGTATGTAAGAGTTGAAAGCAGGCCAACTATAACAACCAGGGCCTCAAAATTGAACGCACCGCTTTCTGTAATCAGCGGGGCGATAGAAGCTGAAATCTGTTTCAGTGTCCGGGCATAAAGCATCGCAGGAATAGCAACCCCGGCTCCTGCTCCGATCATAAGAGCAATTGGTATGCGTGATAACCATGAATATTTCCTACTGAATCTGCTAAACATCAGAAGTCCAAGTATCAAAGGTATCAGTACCCACCAATCACTTTCATTTAACAGTGGCGAAAATATCCTGTCCATAAAAGCAGTCTGCCAGTAAATAACAAGGACATAACCCATCGCAAGCCCGATTAAAAGCGATTCGGCAGCGCGGTATATCGGATTGTCTTTATATAAAAATGTATATATCGCCAGGGTCAGAATACCGGCGATAATTACCCCGATATCCATTAGCTGCTTCTCCCCTGCCGTTTTCTATTCCTGAAATAAATTATATTTCCAATTATTATCATAACAATCAAATATAGATGTGCCGCCGTCTGAGCAGGCATCCCACGATTACCCTTTCCCGGCTCTCCATACAAATTCTCATACTCGGCGGCGCCTTTTAGACCGCCAACAACAGAAGACAGTTGTCCGGATGATAGATATGGGTCATAGCTGGTTATCATCGCGGCCGTTAATCCGGCCATCACTTTTTGATCGTACCGCGGACCGGCATACTCGATCCACTGCACCGCTCGGTCACCGTCGGTGATAGAAATCACCATTTCAATATTATCATAGTTTTTTATCCCAATCATTATCGGAATCGTATCAGTCAGATTGCCGAGATAATCGCGCGGGAACACATCGTATATTGACTCACCCATACCAAGAATCGCGGCAATATGTTGCGGCTTAAATCCAAGGAAAACATAATCGACACCATATTGTTTATCATATTCAGCGGCAATTTTATTTAATGTCCGGTACCCGATGGCGGTCCCCTCGGCAAATAAAGATAAACCGACAATCTTCAAATTATTTCTGAAAGCGTGTCGAATCATAACCAGACTGATGGGTTGTACCTCAGGAAGTGATGAAGCCTCATGGTCAAACGATACCATCAGGATGGTTCCCTCAGGTAATGACTCGATATAGTCGAAACTTTTTTGGACTTCAAAAGATGGTTTTGACACCATCTTTATATCAATGGTATACGCCAGCGTTACAAACAGAAACAAACCGGCAAAGATGATCCATCTAATTTTATCTTTACTCATCACTTACCACTTAAATAGGTTCTTTCAAT
>JAUVBC010000026.1 GCA_030591405.1 Candidatus Zixiibacteriota bacterium | reverse complement strand
GCCATAAAAGATTTCTACTATAAGGTTAAACCGGTCGACAAAAAAAGCGATTCGGGTCAAATTATAATAAATCTCACTTTCAACTATCAGGTAACAGCAGAGAATCTAAAAAAACAGCTTTCTATTAAAGGAGTCGGCAATAAAAAAAATCGCGATTTGGAATTTGATGTCAATCTTTCTGTTACCCGCCCCCGATTTTCAAGAAATGAAAAATGGAAAGATCAGTTAGTCGGACAAAGTTTCCAGAAAGCGACAATTACAACAGAAAAGATAGGGCTGTATTCCGAACGTCAGACATATCAATTGCTGATCAAAAATAATTTAACCTGTTCGGATTGTTCTTTGCCAATGTCGGTTGACTATTCCAATATCATCCGTGTTGAACCAAAAAGACGTTTTGTGATCAATCGTGTTTATCCTCAGGGAGTAGGTGCCGGATATAATATTCAGGTCAATCTTTCGCTGACTCCCGATATTGAACGCGCCAAAGATTTTGTCACAATCGATCCGCCAGTCGATCTGGAATTTGAACAACGAGGAAATAATCTGATCCTTCATGGTGAATTCGAATCGGGGAAGACGTATGAAATAAATATCCGGGAGGGGATGCCGTCGATAAAAGGAACCGTTTTGGAAAATGAGTTTTCAACCATATTAACGGTTCCCGATTTAGCACCATCAATTAAATTCACTTCGGAGGGGATTTTTCTGCCCGATTCGGGCAATGGTCTGATTGAAATTGAAACAATTAATTTGGACAATATTTCGGTTGAAGTCGAAGAGATATTTTCCAATAATATTGTCCATTTTTTAACCGGTGGATATGGTTCCTCAAGTCGGAACGCGCGAAATATTTTATCTTTGGGACGAAGCTTTTTTATAAAAGATTTCGAACTGCATGGCATTAAAAATGAAAAACTTCAAACGACAATCGATCTGGCCGGAATAATCGGACAACGGACAAAAGGAATATTCAGAATATCGGTTCGAAATAGAAAAGGCCGCTGGCTTAGCGACAGTCGTTATACGATGCTGACCAATATCGGTGTTTCGGCACGGATGGCTTCCGATTACCTGATGGTCTGGGCAAATTCATTGTTGGCCACAGAACCTATATCAGGAGCTGAGGTAAAATTAATCAGCCGTAATAATCAGGTTTTAATTAGCGGTTTGACCGATTCCCGCGGTATTATTATTTTTGATGATATTGAAAGCAAGATCGAAGGTTTTGATCCGTTTGTTTTACTGGTTACTTATGATAACGATAAAACGTATCTCCGCTTCAACCAGTGCCGATTACCAATCAGTGATTTTGATGTCAACGGGCGACCCTTTATATCAAGCGGTTATGAATCGTTTGTATATACCGATCGCGGTATATACCGACCGGGTGATTCCATACATATTGTCTCTATCACGCGCGGCTTCGGATGTTCGCTGCCGGATTCATTTCCAATCGGCTTGACAATTCTTGACCCCAGCGGCAAAATGTTTAAGCAGTTTCGCGCCTCAACGGGAGGGCAATCATACTCTGCCATCAATTACAGAATACCGGAGTATGCCCGGACTGGTAAGTACTCGGCGGTTGTTAAAATCGGTGAGGATTATGAAATCGGCCGCGTCGGATTTCTTGTCGAAGAGTTTATGCCGGACCGAATAAAAGTAGCAGTTGAAACCGAAAAGAAAAGTTATCAAGTTGGTGAAACGGTTAATATAGATGTTGTTGGGAAATTTCTTTTTGGCCCGCCCGCAGCCGGTCATGATCTTTCGGGTCATATCACCATAGAAGAAGAATATTTTTCGGCATCAGGTTATTCAGAATATATATTCAATGACAACGGCAAACAGTTTTCTCGGCAGGAAATTAATCTGCCGGATGATACTCTTGATCTTAATGGGCACTATACCTATAAGTACGCTATCCCCGACAAACTCAAAGCACCATCGATACTAAAGGCACTTATCTCGGCAACAGTTTCGGAACAGGGTGGGCGAGCGGTCGGCGGATATAACGGTATCAAGATATTTCCATATAAAAAATATGTAGGAATAAAACTTGATATGCAAGGATATGCCAAAATCGGTGTGCCGGTAGAATTCGATCTGGCCGCCGTTGATTTTGACGGACAAAAATCAGAAATCGATTCGGTGGAAGTGAGGTTGTACCGTTCGGTTTATCATACAATTATGAGAAAAGATAAGGAAGGGTACTATCGGTATATCTCCGAAGAGACTGTCCAACCTAAAGATTCGAGTTTTGTTTCTGTTTCTGAAGATGGCCTCTCTTTAAAATTTACACCAAATGATTATGGCCGATATCGTATTGTCGCCACCGATAAAAGGGGCGGACATGCGACTTCAACTTCATTTTATGCATCCGGCTGGGGATATGCTCCCTGGGCAAAAACGAGTCCCGATCAAATCGAGATCGGTCTCGATCAGGATCTGTATTCTCCGGGAGATAAGGCAAAAATCCAGATACGTGCACCATTCGGGGGGAAACTTTTGCTGACCGTAGAAAAAGATAAAGTTTTTGATTTTATTACGGTTGATATGAAAGAGAATACCGCCGAAATTGAATTGCCTGTTAAAAGCGATTATTTCCCCAATGCCTATATCTTGGCAACGGTGATTCGCCCCGCAACTGAAATCAAAAAGAGTTCCCCCGGACGGGCCTTTGGGTTGGCACCATTGATGCTTTCAAAGAAAGATAACAATATAGTAATCGATTTGCGAATGCCGGAGGTTATCAAACCAAACTCCAAACTTAATATTGACTTATTTCTAACCAATGAGACTTTAGCTGAACTGACTTTGGCATTGGTTGATGAAGGAATCCTGCAGCTAACGGACTATCAAACTCCAGACCCGCTTGATTATTTCTTTGGAAAAAGACGACCGCACCTTGATCTATATGACAACTACTCATTTGTTTTTCCCAATATCGAAAAACAGGAAAGTCATTTTAGTCCGGCTGGTGGACGGATGTTTTCCGAGACCCGCAAACGGCATCTTAATCCGATCCGTGCCCAGCGGATAAAACCGATAGCGCTCTGGTCGGGAATTATTGAAACCGACCGGTATGGAAAAAGTTCGCTTCAGTTTGATATTCCTCAATTCAACGGAACACTAAAAGCGATGGTTGTCGCCGTTAATAAAAATCGGTTTGGTTCTGCCGAAAAATCAGTGACAGTTCGCGATAATATTATAATACAGGAAAGTTTCCCAAGGTTTGTCGCTCCAAATGATGAGGTCAACGGGCTCGTTTCAATTTTTAATAACACCGGTTTCGACGCCAATATTGAGGTTGAATTGAAATTGGAAGGGCCGGTCAGTTTTCTATCGCCCGCAGTGGAAACTGTCTTTTTAGAAAATAACAGCGAGGGTGAAGTTGTTTTCAAATTTAAGTCTGATTTGATACCTGGGAAAATAAAATGTACTATTATAGCCAAAACAATATCCGATCAATCAGTTGTCTCTTTTGAACTGGCTAATCGCCCTGCCCAGCCGCTCTATACAGAGTACGGCTCAGGTGCGGTTACCAAAGATCGTGCTGCTATTTTTGAGATACCGAAAGATTGGGTTGAGGGGACCGATCGCTATATCTTAAAAACCTCCTCGCTTCCGGCGACAAGGTTTGTCAGAAACATTGAGTATCTTCTTAGTTACCCGTATGGATGTCTGGAACAGACAACGTCAAAAGTTTTTCCGTTGCTTTATTTTGGCGATTTGGTCAGATTTGTAAAACCGGATTTGATCGGTACCAAAGGTGCCGAATATTTTATTCAGGAAGGGATTCTTCGTTTGACCAGGTTTATGAAAGAAAACGGCTATTTCTCATATTGGCCCGGTGGTGAAAGTGTAAATAATTGGAGTTCGATTTATGCCTCACATTTTTTAATCGAGGCAAAAAGTGCCGGATATTTTCTGGATAAAACTATTTACAAAAAAATAATCGGAAATTTATTTGACGTTGCCGAGGGAAAAAATATCTATAAATCCGGGGATGCCTGCCGCATATATGCCGCTTATGTTCTTGGCAAGGCTGGTGAGATCAAAAAAAGGACGCTCAATTATCTAAAAAAACTGGACCCGACTGCTCTTAGTACTTACAGCCAATATCAGCTGGCCGGAGCTCTGGCAATGGCGGGCGAGATCGATCTCGCCTTTGAACTGCTTCCTGATGAGATGTTTCCTGAAAATTTTGAACCGGAAACTGGCGGTAATTTTTCATCGGGCGTGAGAACCAACGCAATTTTACTCGATGTACTGCTTGAGATCGATCCAAAAAATAGTTCGATTCCGGTGCTGGTTGAAGCATTATCAAACAATTCTCATGTGGGACGATGGTACAATACTCAGCAGAACTCTTTTGCTTTGATGGCGCTCGGTAAGTACTTTTCAAAAACTCCACGCCCCGATTTTAAAGGCGATATAAGGATTGGTGGAGAAAAAAGATACAGTATTGATACCAGTAAAACCGAAATTATCCGTCAGGATCTGGGAGGGGAAACAATCACTATTGCTATCGAAGGTGAGGGCAACTGTTATTATTACTGGCAGGCCAGCGGAGTCAGCACCTCCCATGCCCCCGAAGAATTTACCAGAGGTATCAAAGTAAACAAAAGGTACTACAATGAGCTTGGTCAGGAAATTAGGCTCGATAGTATCACCTTGGGCAATCAAATAATTTGCAAGATTACCGTTGAGGCAACCGATAAAACACTCTCTAATGTTGTCATCAATGATCTGCTTCCGGCCGGATTCGAAATGGAAAATCCCCGTTTGAAAACAACCCCTCGTTTGTCATGGATACCAACCGGTTCAAGCGGAGTTGATTATATGGATATTCGCGATGATCGCTTGTTACTGTTTGTTGATCTGTATCCGAAATCTCCCAGAACTTTCTTTTTCAGCATGAGAGCGATCTGCTCAGGAGAGTTTACGGTTCCGCCGGTAGCGGCTGAGTGTATGTACAACCCGCCAATAGCAGGTTCGTCGTCATCGGGACGGATGAAAATATACCGGGATAAATAATATGGTATTGTTTATGAAACAGCATTTTAAATCAAAATGGTTGTGGCTTGCACCGGTTTTCTTAACCGTCAGTACTATAATTTTGTTTTTGATTTTGGCTTTGCTATTTCCATTACCGAGGGAGAAACTATCTCGCCAATCCTCGGTTTTTGTAAATAGCCGCGAGGGAGTTTTACTTCGTGCCTTCAGCTCGCCCGACCGCTTCTGGCGCCGTCCAATTCAATTTGAGGATTTGCCGGAAAATTTGATTAGCGGCGTTATGGTCTGCGAGGATCGATGGTTTTATTTTCACCCCGGCTTTAACCCGGTTTCAATAGTCTCGGCACTTGTAGATAATATTAAGGCGGGACGAGCGATACGCGGTGGTTCTACAATTACGATGCAGATAGCGAGGATGATGGAACCAAAAAAGCGGACTATCTCGAATAAAGTGATTGAACTGTTTCGGGCGATGCAGCTTGAATTGACTTATTCAAAAAAGGAACTTTTGGAAACGTATTTTAATCTGGTTCCATACGGAGGTAATATCGAAGGGGTTGGGGCCGCCTCGTTTTTCTATTTTAATAAAAAGCCCAAAGACTTATCGATTTCTGAAATCGCTATTTTGGCGACCATACCGGTTCGTCCGGCCGAGTTTCGTCCCGATTTATATCCCGACAAATGCAAACATCGGCGCAATAAAGCTCTGGCAAAAATGTATGAAGATAATATTATGTCAAAAAAAGAATATCATGCAGCTCTTGAAGAAGAGATTCCGACTGCAAGAACCAAACTGCCGTTTTTGGCTCCTCATTTTTGCCAGACAATGGCTGTTTCATATTCGGACAACGTTGTTATTAATTCAACCCTGAATTCCAATATTCAATATATTTGTGAGCGGCTGGGTAAACTGCACCATACAAAAATGAAACAAAAAAATATTAACAATTTGTCGATTGTTGTAATAGATAATAAGTCGGGGGAACTTCTCGCTATGGTTGGATCACCAGATTTTAATGATAAGCGGCATGGCGGTCAAGTGAACGGTGCTTTGGCGCCCCGTTCACCCGGCTCGGCCCTGAAACCATTTATTTATGCGCTCGGATTTGATGATGGTTTAATATCGCCGGAATTAAAACTGGAGGATATACCGGTAGACTACGCCGGATATTCTCCGGAAAATTATGATAAGGAGTATCACGGATTGGTCTCGGTCTCCGAGGCACTAATCAACTCTTTTAATGTTCCAGCGGTTAATCTTACCGCCGAGGTTGGTCTGAGAAAATTCCATAACTTTTTACAGAGCGGCGGAATTGGTTCTTTGACAAGAGAGTACTATCACTACGGTCTGCCGCTGATTCTGGGATCGGGCGAGGTATCGTTATTGGAACTGTCAAATCTGTATGCTTCGCTGGCCCGCGGCGGGATATATCGGGATATTGCTTTGTTCTCAGACGGCAAGAACTCCGAAGAGGTACAACTTCTGTCCAATAATAGTTGTTATTTAATATCAGAAATTTTGTCCCGACTGAAACGTCCCGATCTTCCAACCTGTTGGGAGTTCACCGAAAATATGCCAAAAATAGCCTGGAAAACAGGCACCTCGTACGGACGCAAAGACGCTTGGACAATCGGATATAATCCAACCTATACGGTTGGTGTCTGGGCCGGTAATTTTTCTGCCGAAGGATCAATTGATATCGTCGGGGCCGAAATAGCGGCACCGCTGATGTTTGATATTTTCAATGAAATTACGGCAGGGAAAGAACCTGTCTGGTTTGACCGGCCAAATACCCTGCTGACCCGCCGCGTCTGTGCCTTAAGTGGCTCTCCGGCCAACCGGTATTGCTCTGAGACGATTGAGGAGTTGTATATTCCGGGGGTCTCGCCGGCTCAAAAATGTAATATCGAAAGGGAAATTTATGTCGATGCCGAATCGGGCAGGAGGCTAACCCTTGATTGTCTTTTTGGACATAAATATGAAAAATCGATAGTACAATTCTGGCCGCCCCGACTCGCCACCTGGTTATCCCAAAAAGGGGGTTATTTGCCGTTGCCGCCGTTTGATATTTCTTGTCAGAATTTATCAAATGCCGAACCTCCGGTTATTGTCTCACCTGATAATAATGGGAAATATCTGATTGTCGATTATATGCCGCCGGAGTATCAGCATATACTTCTAGAGGCCTCATCATTTTCCGGCGGCGGTGAGATTGACTGGTTTATTGATAATCGGCATTTTGCCTCATCAAATTCGGGTGAGCGATTGTTTTATCTGCCGGAGGAGGGCCGGCATACGGTTATGTGCGTTGATGAGCTGGGACGATCGTCATCGCTGATTTTTGAGGTTAATAAATCGGATTAATCTGCTATTTCCGCTATATTTATTTTGCTGAACATCTTAAAAATTATAATAAAAAAACATCTCACGATGTATAGAGTTACTTGCATTCGGCCTTGGGATATAAAACGCCGAATCGGGTGGAAAATGAACATAAATTCAGCCAGAATACCCTCATAAAATGTGCTTGACTAATGGGGAGCATTACACCATGTCAACCTTTTGTTTATTACTTGAATAAAATCAACTAATGTTATTTCTCTTCTTATGCAAAGTAAGATCATATCATAAAAGTTCTTTTTTATTCTAGATTGAAGTCTGATTTATCGAATCAAGTTAGAAAAGATTATCTAACCTTTTTTTAAATTTGCCTATTTGGTTCTTACGATAACTAAGGCTATCAGGGCAACCAGGAAAAATATCAACAATGCCCTGGCCATCCCGCCGAGTGTTTGAATAATGGTCCGATAAACTTCCAAACCCCAAAATTCAGCCGTCAAAACCGGTCTGGCAACACCCTCGGTTTCAGGCATAATAAATCGTTCGAGTTTCCAGATGCTAACACCCGATGATACACCGACCACAAAAAGCGCAAAGATAAGAAATTTATTCCAGGCAACTGCGATATCCTCGCCAATCAACCGCATAAATATTTTATCCACCGATTTACGAAAAAAGAAAATTACCAGCCCCGAAACAAACACGGCAATAGCCAAAGTTACAACCAGCAATAATAAAAACTCCATTCTATCTCCTTTTCTTACAGAATGTTATCCAACAATATAGCGCCGCTTCAATATAATCAGGAATTAAAAAAATTAATATAGAATTAAAAATTATCGATTTTGTGAATTATTTCACTTGACAATTAAACCTTATCATTTTACTATACTTTAAAACCGCTTGTCTTTGAACAGGTTGAGTTAATACTTATGAGAGTTTCGACAAGAGCCAGATACGGATTACGCTTTATGGTTGAATTAGCCAGAGAGCTCAAAAAGAACAAAATTGTTCAGTTAAAAACGATAGCAAAAATTACACATTTATCGGAAAAATATTTGGCGCAATTGGCGATACCATTAAAAGAAGCGGGGCTAATTATTGGTGTCTCAGGAAAAAAAGGGGGATACTTACTTGGGTCCAAACCGGAAAAAATAAAAATTCGACAAATAGTAAGTGCCTTAATCGGACCGATCAGCCTAACAGATTGTGTCAACAGTCCAGAGATTTGTCTTAACTATAGTTTTTGCGAGGCAAGGACGATCTGGACGATCCTAAGCGGCCGGATGCATGAAATTCTGGATGAGTTTACACTGGCCGATTTGATTAATAAGGACAGCATGAAAGCTATCGGGGACGATTACTCGCGAATGCCGCTTTTGGATCCCGATCTTGTCCTGGCCAAAGACAATTTTGAAGCGACTGATATTTGTCCAACTAAAAAAAGAAAAGATATAAACTTGCAAGTAAGAAAAATGAAAAATAGCAATAATATCTATAATTAAAGGACCTGTGTGATGATACTCAACATTGTTTCTTATCTGTCAATTCTGATATTTTTGATTACGGTGATATACCGTTTAATGAGAATCGCTAATACACCGGCGCATCTTCGATGGGATTTATATCCGGTACCGCACGAAGGTTTTAAAAAGGCAAAGTATGGCGGTTCATATTATGAAGAATTGGACTGGTGGACAAAACCAAGGCATGTTTCAATAGCATGTGAACTAAGTACAATGATTCCGGAGATCATTCTCCTTAAAGGTGTTTGGGAATCAAATAAAGGTTTATGGTTTTGGTCGTGGGCCTTTCATTTTGGCCTCTATCTTGCGGTTTTTATGGCTGCTCTGGTAGTGGCCTCGGCAATTATCGGACCGGCTAGTACAATTGGTGTTGTCTTAACCAAAATTGCAGGGATATCGACTATCATCGGATATATTCTGGGCGGTATCGGCTGCATTGGCATGATATTCAAACGTCTTTTCGATGAAAAACTAAAACCATTCACAACAACCGGATCAATTTTTAACCTGATCTTTATTCTGGCTATTTTTGTCACAGGTTTAAAAGCTATCTCCGAGGTTAATCTATTTACCACTGATCAAAGCAGTTTAATTGGTCAGATGCAGATTTTTGTTTCCGGATTGGTCGGTTTTGATAGTAGTGTCCCGCTCAACAGTTCAGTCGTTTGGCATATCGGCGTCACACTGGCATTTATGGTTTATATGCCGTTTACCCATATGGCCCATTTTGTTTTGAAGTGGTTTACCTATCATGGCATCCGCTGGAACGACGAACCAAACACAGCCGGCTCGGATCTCGAAAAAGATCTTACAAAATCTCTTAACTTCAAACCGACCTGGGCGGCCGATCATATCAAAGGTGATGGCAAAAAGACCTGGGTAGATATCGCAACGGAGAAGGGGTTCAAAGATGAAAAAAAATAAGCTTAAAATATCAGATTTTAGCAAAGAATCTGATCAGCTGGTTCATATCGATCCGAAGGATTTTATACCGCTTCCGCCTCCTTATGATAAAATTGAAGATGAACCGATTTGGAAAGAAATTAAGCCGGAATTTAAGGAAACTCACGAATGTACCCTCGATGATACAATTGCCGTTGGAATTCCTAAACCAAAAACTCCTGAAGAAGAAAAAGAGCTGGTTGATAAATTTATCTCAGGACTTAGAAAACTGTTTGAAAAAGAAAATAACTGGACCTTCCTTCAGCAGCTTATGTTGTCATTGGAACATTGCGCCAAATGTCAAACCTGTGTTGATGCCTGTCCGATTTATGAGGCATCTGGCAAAAATGATTTATATCGTCCGACCTATCGCTCCGAGATCTGGCGCCGTATCGTCAAAAAATATGTTCAGAAAAAGCCGTTCGCTTCGTTCACCGATGGCGATATTGATCTGAATTGGACAACAGTCGCGCGTTTGATAGAATTATCATATCGCTGTACTATCTGTCGTCGCTGTGCGCAAACCTGTCCGGTTGGTGTCGATAATGCCCTGATTACTCATGAACTTCGAAAAGTGTTCTCTCAGGAGATGGGGATTGCCGCCAAGGAGATTCACGAAAAAGGTTCGGTACTGCAACTTAAGGTCGGTTCATCGACTGGAATGAACTCCGAAGTGGTAAAGGATAATATTGACTTTATCGATGAAGACATGACCGATTTAACCGGTATTGAAGTTAAATCGAAATGGGATGTTAAAGGTGCTGATTTAATGTTGATACATAATGCGGGCGAAATTATTGCCTGGCCCGAGAATCCGGGTGCCTTTGCCATTATTTTCGAAGCGGCCGGAATTAACTGGACGATGTCATCGGAAGCGGTGGCATACGATGGTATCAATTATGGCTTATGGTATGATGATGTCCAACTGGCTCGGGTGGCAATCAAACATGCCCAGGCTGCCAAAAAACTCGGCGTTAAAAAGATAGTTGTCGGTGAATGCGGTCATGCTCATAAAGCGCTAACCGTAATTGCTGACCGAGTATTAGTCGGAGATTTGAATGTTCCCCGCGAAAGCGCCATGACTTTGCTTGAGGATATTGTTTTCAGCGGAAAAATTAAATTCGATCCATCGAGAAACGATTTTCCTGTTACCCTGCATGATCCATGCAATATGGTCAGACTCATGGGTATTGTTGAACCGCAAAGAAGAATCCTCAGATATCTTTGCCCGCAGTTCCGCGAAATGACCCCTCATGGTGTTCATAACTATTGTTGTGGCGGTGGATCCGGCTTTGCGATTATGTCAGCTCATAATTTTACAAATTGGCGAGTAGCCGTTTCGGGAAGGAAAAAATTCAAACAGATACTGGATGCTTATTCCGATTGCCCAGGTCCGGAGACCAAAAAATATCTCTGTGCCCCATGTTCCAACTGCAAGGGACAGATCAGGGATATTTTCCAGTATTACAACGCCAAAGAAAAATCTAATCTTATCTATGGCGGACTGGTTGAATTGATCGTCAATGCGATGGTTGATGTCAAGCCAGGTTTCATATCCTGGGAGGATGCCTTTTAAGATATAATTATTGGATTATTCACAAAACTGCCGGATATTTTCGTCCGGCAGTTTTTTATTGTTACAAATTTTAGTTATTAAGAAGAGTTAACAGTTCAGATATGTTTTGTACTATCGGAATATCTTCCGGCCATTGATCGGGGTAGGTTTGCTTTTTACAATATTTAATGACGGGAATCAACCCTGCTTTTTGAGCGCCAAGTGCATCCAATCGATATCTATCCCCGACATATATAATATTGTCAGCCGGTAAATCCATCATTTTTATCCCGGCCTCAAAAATAGATGGATGAGGCTTACGGAATGTACATTGTGATGAATAAATCTGAAAATCAATAAACTGTTTCCAGCCAAATCTTTCCATATCGTTTTCATGAAGAAAAGCGGGATAGATCGTATTCGAAATTATTCCAATTTTGTAATTTCTCTTTTTAAGTTTTTCGAGTGCATTAATAATATTATCATCGATAATCATCTGTTTTTGTTCGATTTTATAAACCGCCTCGACAAAAATACGACTATAATTTGAAGAATTTTTGATCCCATAATCATCGAGCAGCTCCCCGACAACATCAATTATATTCCAACCAAGCATGGCATCAAAGGAGCGACTGCGGCATTCTTCTTTTTTGGTTAGGTATAAAGAAACAAAATTGTCAAAATCATGGAGACCAATATTATCAGATTTTAGTCTTGAATAACCGGTTTGTAAAGCCTCTTGTCTGATTTCGGACCATCCGGTTTCTTTATAATCGATAAGAGTATATCCAAGATCAAAAATAATTCCACGAATATTAGAAAAAGCCATAACCAAACATGCTCCTCAAAAGCGTTAGTACAACCATTCAACGGTTACCGTATCACCGCTTCGTTTCGATCTTTCCGATTCGTCAAGCATGATGAAGCCGTTTATACTTTTGACCGATGACAAACGCCCCGAATCCTGTCTTGGAACTGGTGTCGCCACCACATTACCGCTACCATTTTTCTTCAAAAAGGCTCCGATCATACCAAACCGAGTTCCTTTGAGATTTATTTCACCATCGAGGGTGGCCAAAGTTTTAAAAGAATCATG